>JALTNJ010000131.1 GCA_027000765.1 Nitrososphaeria archaeon
TCCACCCAAGATAACTACCTTCTTGCTCATGCTCTACACCAAAACTTCCAATTAACCATACCGATATATAACTGGATTAGATTAAATACCTAAATAAAATTTGATATCTATATTTATATTCTCAATGCTGTACATAATGAGTTGTATATCATTAAAATTTATTCGACGTATATCATTTTAATTTGAAAGAAAGTTATCACGCTTGGATGACATAACCATATATGTATGCTTAAATAGGATTTGGGACTCTATTGTAATGAAAATGAAGTTAGGGAATGGTCATCTCCCCGTCGGTAAAGAGATTAGGAAGATGAAGGAAAATTGGCGGATCTGGATCGAGAAGATTAGATTTGCCACTGAACAAGTACTTCCACATTCGCATCTTAATTTTGATAAGACTGATGAAAACGGCGATGTTATTATAAGAGTTATTATTGAAGTAGATACGCTACCAAGAGATCAGTTTATGATTAATAATATCGTTAATGAAATACTTCGCAGAGCGGAACTACCTATCTACAATCCATTTCATATAGTGCTCAGATCAGTTGATGGAGAACATGAAATAGAAATCTCAAAGCCTAGATAAAGAAGAATGATATCGTTGAAAGAATCTATGTAGAGGCTAGTTTTCTACTTAGTATACTTGTTATCTCTTCCTCAGGTACTCTTCTAAAAGCCTCTATCCTAAGGCTGTCGTACTTCCAACGTATACTGTTATCTACCATGTCATAGTCTATTCTAATCCTGACAACATCCCCCTTATCTAGCTTCAGTTCATTTACTAGGATATCAAAGAGGTGTTGATTAACTTCCGCAGCCGCTCTTGCAATCTCCTTGGAATCCATCTCTTTATTCCTCAGCTTATCGGAAAGCTGAGCAAACAAGGTTCTTCTCAGCTTATCGGCATAGGCTCCTACAATGATATAACCCGTACTTAGAGTCGCCATGATCCCACCTCCAGAAATCTACCCTATAACTAATAATATATTATATTAATTCTACTATTATAGGAAAAAATATTATATATGAGGTACGATCCCAGTGTTACTATGGTTTGAGGAATACCCTTCCCCTCGCACGTTTCTGTCTTAGGATCTCGTGTGCTTTCTCAACTTCCCAAAGGGGCATCTCAACTCCAATAGCCTTTACAAGACCTTTACTCCCCATCTCCAAAGCCTTCTTTAAAGACCGTTTAGTACTTGATATAACACCATGGATAATGTTCTCCCTGAGAATTATCAATCCAAGTGGTAGAGAGACTGGTTTTACATTAACATTTCCTATTACAGCCATTCTCCCTCCCCATTTAAGGCTCCTTAAGCTAGAGTAGAAAGTGGGTTCACCAACAGCCTCTACAACTATATCCACCGGCCCAATTGTCTTCTTAACCTCTTTACTAAAATCTCCCTTTGAGACGAATATATAGTCTGGATTCACTTGCTTTATGAAATCTACTTTGTCTTCGCTGGAAGTCACTGCTATTACCTCAGCTCCATATGCCTTCGCTATCTGAAGAGCATGTATCCCTACTCCTCCACCTGCTCCTGTTACAAGAACTTTCATGCCCTCATTGATATCCCCCAGCTCCTCTAATGCATGGATAACCATCCCAATGACACATGAGGATATGGCTGCATAATTCCAGTCCACCTCAGGATCCATCTTAACAATGGAGTTCTTATGTACAAGTACGTGATCAGCATATGAGCCATTCAATACTTCTCCGTACCACCTCCTATTTTTACACAGGTTTTCCCTCCCACTACGACAATATTCACATTCTCCACATGGTACATATGGTAGGGCAACTATCTTATCATTTATATCTACTTCGTCAACCTTAGAACCCTTATCCACGACTATACCAGCAATTTCGTGGCCAAGGACAATTGGGAGAGAGACCCTTGGAAAGAAGCCTTCAACCGTCAATATATCTCTATAGCATACTCCTGTACGCATGATCTTTACTAAAACCCACTCATCCCCGGGCTCTGGCTCGGGAGATTCTTTAACAGTTAATGGCCCACCGATTTTCTCTAGGAATATGGATTTCAATGGACATCACCTAATTATTATCATTAATCTGTATTAGATTTAAAGGATATCACTATTTTTCCCTACCAGCTTTTATCCTTACATTCTTAACGATGAAATAAGATAACTCAAGTAATGCGGCGCTTAACAATATTGAAAGCACCAATGTAACCGGATTGAATATCTGTAGATATCCCTTTGAATATAACTCCCTAAGAGATACGATTGCAGGGGCCATGACCAAGTAGAAAAGTACTAGGCGGAAGATGAGCATCAGTATAGATCTACCGCTTAATTCTTGAGGTATCTTAACCCTGATATTCTGGAAGATAATATATAGTGAGACCATCACAGTACTTATCATTCCGATGTATATCAAATTTGAAACTAGGTATGTAGGCGCTATATGCACCGCTCCCGATAAGATGTATATCAATCCCGTTAATATCACTACTTGGTAAATACCCTGCATAAAAGATCTGTCTGACTTCAGTGAACCAGTTAAATCCCTGATTTCACTACTTATCTCCTCAGCAACTGATAGGAACCAGTTTGGAGTCCGTCTATATATCAGATCCTTATAATGATCAATGTTTTTAGCTATGTGAGACACTAGTGTAAGATTGAAGGCATATGCGAACATAGCTGTCATCACAAGCCATACTGGGATTAATCCCTCCAACGCCAAGGTAGATAATACAATTAACCCGAATTCACCGGAATTCGCTAATGTCAATGATAATGTTACAGAGTAATCGATCCTCAGTCCTCCGAGGATAGTAGATATAAATAGTATCAGGAATCTAATGATATATGCTATTAATGCTAGGATTAATCCATATAGGGCAGTGAGTATAAACTCCGTTAATGAAAAGGATATATGGACCTGGAATGGTAGGGATACTATGAAACCCATTAAAGCAAGATACATGTAAGAACTCATTCTCTGAGCTGTTGCATGGTCATAACCATGGTATGCTAGGAAGACTGCTCCTAGGAATACGACCAATACCTCCGGGACATTATAGACCTCACTAATCAACGTTAGTATTAGGATATATAGGAGGGTTAGAAGAACCTTAGCCTCCATATTCTCTACAGTACTAACTAGCCTGCCAAAAGGCTTAGCCAAGAAAAACAGGCCAGCTATTAACACCGCTCCCAAGGCGATGAACGGATACATTGACAGAGTGGATAGACCCTCAAATCCCTTTGTGAAAAAACCTAATGCAAGTAGGAGTACTGCCATCGTGTCTTCCAGCACTGAAATAGTAATGCCATAACTCTTTATTATAGGATTCTTTGAAGACACCAATGCAAATGCCTCATTTGATGCTACAGTAGTTGCTATAAGAACATATGCATATGAAGGTTCTAGCATGAGACCCACGAAGTAATATAAGCTTAACAAAAAAAGGAACTCAAAACCTACGACTAATAATATATGCTCCTTCTCACGCCTCAAAAAATCTATATCTATCTCTATCCCAGCGATGAATACAATTAATACTGCGGCCAAAACGGAAAAGTCGACCAAAGGCTGGTAGAGCTCCAGGCCCAACCCACTCGCAACCAAGGCCCCTAGCATAAGTCCTGGCATAATCACAACAAACCTCTTTCGGGCATATATCAAACCAAATCCAGCTATTATAGCCAAAGCCATTAGCTGCTCGAAATGCTCAACGATCAGCCCGGTGTCCACGCTAGATCCACCCTATCTAAACCTTATCGAGAATCACTGCTATTCTAATATATTGATTACTATATTAAAAACAAGCTAAATCATTATTATCTAGACCGCTGTAATTATTTGTTTAATTCACAGATGTATATTTATACACGTCTAAAAAAGCATCCATTGGGGAAATGGGGGATTAATTGAAATGATATTGCCGTTTGAGATTACATTGAATGACAAGGTAATCGCCCTCCTGATATTCATCATTACATATATATACATAGCTTCAGGTAGGAGGGATAAACAGATCGCATCGATCGGCGGCGCTACATTAATATGGATAGCGGGTATAATGTCTGGAGAAGAGATGCTGAGGGCACTGGATTTCGAGACACTGGGACTACTATTTGGCATGATGGTTATAGTAGGTGCATTAAGAGAAGCCGGGTTCTTCAGATACATCGGATTACTAGTCGCTAGTTTCTGTAGATTTATACCAATGAGAATGTTCATTATGCTAACACTAACAACTGCTGTTTTATCGGCTCTTCTAGCCAATGTGACAGTTGTCTTATTTATGACAATAATCATAATAGAATTATCTGAAACCTTCAAGTTTAACCCGATACCATTTATAATAGGTGAGATCCTAGCCTCAAACATTGGAGGAGCAGCTACATTAATAGGAGACCCCCCCAACATACTGGTTGGAATACATACTCATATGCAGTTCATGGATTTCATAATCAACGTAGCTCCGATATCATTAATCGGCTTAGTTGTAATGATGATCATGCTGTACTACATGTATAGAGGAGAGTTTTACAAAGGGAAGATAATTGGGGAGCTTCCTATCAAGCCAACTGAAGTTATAAGAGATAAGAAACTATTCTATATAGGGATCGTCACATTTATAATAACCCTGGTTATGTTTATCATCCAGCCATTCAACCTTTCAATCGCATCAATAGCCCTAATAAGCGCGGCTTTCCTCCTTTTCGTGGGAGGAGAGACCATGCCGAAGGTCTTAGAGGATGTAGAATGGGGTACGCTAATATTTTTATCTGGATTGTTCATAATAATCGGTGGCCTGGAAAAAACCGGGCTTATCCATGACATAGCA
>JALTNJ010000132.1 GCA_027000765.1 Nitrososphaeria archaeon
ATGAAGACAGTTTCTCCTCTATGATCTCTCCCTTAGGGGATTTTTCACTGAATATCTGTGCTTCGAACCGATATATCTCCACTCCTTTATAAAGATACCCATCAGGAGGGAGGCCGGCCTTCATAGAAAGGTGTATAAGATATTCTTCGGCATCCCAACCATACTCTACTGGAACTTGGGGTAGAAGAAGACCGGAATAGGGGCCATATTTCAATACCAAGCCATCCCGACCAACTTTGACTAGTTTCG
The DNA here is from genome assembly GCA_027000765.1 of Nitrososphaeria archaeon. Lineage (GTDB taxonomy): Archaea > Thermoproteota > Nitrososphaeria > Geothermarchaeales > JDFR-13 > Geothermarchaeum. The sequence goes on from JALTNJ010000132.1 coordinate 250, forward strand.
GCAGTTCTAGAGGGGATTTATATTCAATTTTCTCCAGAGGAGTTAAAACCGAAACTTCAAAAACAACCGACTCCATCTCCTCACGTTTAATAGGGGGGAAACGGGGATCGTTGAAAGCCGATTCAATAGCGGTTTCCATCACCGCTTTATACAGTGGTTTTATTGGGAGAGGATATCCGATGCAACCACGTAATTCCTTTTTACCACTAACGAGTTTATATATCGTTGTAAAAACACCCCGGTTCTCTTTTAAATGAGGAGTTAACATTGAGAGGTCTATAGATGGAAAACCCTTATTCTCAAGTCTTAATTCAACGGTTTTCCTAGCTAACTTTACTAGGTATTTACCCTCTTCCAATGAGAGGTACTTGTTTTTATCGAGAGAGATTCCTGAATTCATTACAAACAAAATAATTTTTAATTTAAATTTAAAGGATTTGACACTAAATACCCTTTATTAGTCGGTGCAGTCGAGATGACAAGGATATTCAGAGAGGGTGGAGAGAGGGTTTTCGACCCTAAGTACCTGCCCAAAGCCCTTCCCCATCGTGAAAAACAGCTGGATATACTGAAGAAAGTGGTTACTGAAGGGCTTGACGGAAGTCATTATAGTATACCTGTTTTATACGGGGAATCAGGTACAGGTAAAACAAGCACCCTAAGAAAAGTATTGACCGAGATAAAGGAGGAGAGGGAGGACAACATTGATTTTAGAATTGTGAATGCAACTACGCATAGTAGGACATATGTTGCCATACAGCATATAGCTAAAAAAATAGTTCCTATTCCTGAGAGAGGACTAGGTATTGATGAGATCATAACCAAGTTATATGATAGGCTGGACATCGAGGAATTAAAATATATAGTAGCTATAGATGATGGAGACGAATTAATACGTAGGGATAGGGGGAAGATCCTTGAGATACTTACGAGGATAGAGGAGGGTTATGAAAGAAGGCTGATATATCCTGTCTTAGTTCTTAGAAAGATGGAGATACTTTCTGCACTTCCACCTCATATTACATCTAAGGTAGGAGGGCCTAGGATCGAGTTTCCACCTTATGATAAGAAACAGTTTAAGGATATACTAAAGGAGAGAATAGAGCTGGGGTTTAATGATGATGTAGTTACACAAAATGCGATAGAGGCAGCTACCTATGCTGCTGAGAAGATTTTCCTAGGTAATGCACGTGAACTCTTGAATATCGTGTTTAAGGCTGGTAAAAAAGCTGAGTATGAGGATGATTTGACAGTTACCTCTGAGCATATCAGAAACGCTATATACGAAATCTATTCTAAAACGATGAAACCGGATATTGTAAGTGATAGGAAGAAAGAGAAGATTGTCTATAGGGTGCTCTGGACACTTACAAAGCTGATACATGATCAGCCAGATATCTATTGGCTTACTGAAGACATCTTGAAAGCTGGATACGATTTATATACGAGGAACTTCATGGAGAAGATATCCTTCGAAGAGTATATTGAAACCATAGAGGAAATCTCGGCTGGGAGAAGTAGGATAATCACATATGACGAGGGACAGCTTGTTTTCCTATCTTATCCAGCTAAAAGACTGTATGAAGACCTTACCAGGATATTGTTTCTACGGGGATGAATACTTTCACTCTACTCCCTCCTTTTGTTACAGAGAAGGTTACACGGTATTTGAGTCTTATTTTATTGAGTGGATATGAAGGGAGTTATATCTGTCTATGTACCAGAGAAGATGGCGCCTGAGAAGGTATATGAGTTAATGAAGATACTTAGGAAGGAGGCTAAATTATTGGACTTAAATCTAAAAGGACCATATTATACTGATGAGAAAAGGACTGTAGTATACTATGAGGACAATGAGATAAGGACATTCATCTATGTCGAGAACTATGGAGAAAAACTAGATCCTGAAAAGATCCGTACAACTATAAGAGTATTATCTTTGATAGCAATGCAGAAGGAAGAAGAGATATACGTGGAGAACATATAGAGAAGCCTATTTTTCTCTCTATTTCACATGAAATTCCTAGTTGTTTCTCTATATGTTAAGATGATTATCTAGGAGACCCAATATCTTTAGCTATTATATGGTGGGTCCGCGGGGATTTGAACCCCGGACCACCAGCGCTCTGGGGGGAGACCACCCCAGGCTGGCATCCTACCAAGCTAGACCACGGACCCGAATAACAAGCCTCTCCTTTTTAATCTAATACAACTACAAAGGTTTTAAATTTTACTCGGAGTTAATTTATTTTCCCTAAAAGTATTAAGGACATCGTTAAAAGTGTCTTCATCACGGTTTTTCTTGTATCGAGACAGTATATCGATGATTTCATCTATATCCTTTATCCCGAAAATAGATCTAAGGTAATTTGACGCGGGAGATCTTATGAAGATATATTGGTATAGCGAGGTGAGGTTCTTCGGTGTCCTCTTGAGGGAAGCTGATTCAAAGTCGATTATACGTGAATCCAGGTCATCCAGCACTATGACATGTTTATTAGGCCTTGTCAGCTCACCATGATCAACGCCTAACTTATCTAGGGTAAATGCCTTCTTAAAAAGCGTCTCTAGAAAAGTTTCGATCTCCCACTTGTTGTAGGTGTAGATGTCTTCATTTATAAAGCTTCCTAGGAGAGTGCCTTGTATAAACTCTTGTATCAAAAACCAGTCTTTATATAGAATGGGTTCAGGGGCGATATCCCTATCCTTAATGTATTCAAGTATCTTAGCTTCGCTCTCTAGTGAATCACGCGATGCATCTAATCTAAGTATCTTCACCACGACCAACCGCTCCCTATAATATGCCTTTACAACAATACTGTTGGTTCCCTTACCCAATAGGGGAACACCGTCAACATTTACATCTCCATCAAGGAGGAATGCATCGACCCCCACTGATCGGAGGACTTCAAGACGCTCTCTTGCTAACTCATAATGTGTCTTTGGATAAGTCAGGATAGTAAATAAGAGCTTCCTATATTTCCCTGTCTCCAAGAGAGACGGGTCGGTGGGAACTAGTAGAACATCCTCCAAAAATCTTCACCCTTGACGAAGGAGGCGATCCAGCTCCTAAGACTCTTTAGAAACTCTTGATCCAATTCATTAATGTATAATACATGTATTTCATTGTCAACTATTTCACTGGGGATTTTAATTACTTTATTGTTCAGTATCTCGATTACGAGCTCCTTGACATCATTATAATCCCTTTTCTTTATTGAAGCCCATTTGCCGTCGGCGTCTATCCATAGATATTGAGAATCGCGGTTTTTAGTTAGGTAGTCTTCTTCACTCTTAAAATATACAGGCGGGCCCTTCTTAACGTAGAACTCGGGAATTGATTTAGAGGATAGGAAGAAGAGGATAAGGCTTTTCTCCTTATAATCGCTATAGATAGATGTTTTTAAGACATCCACATCGTGTAATTCGATTTGCCTACTAATTTTCTTAGCTAGTTTCTCCAACTGACCATGATAAATATCTTCTATTTTTTCGCCGTGTATAAAGAGGATAGTTAGTATAGGCATCTTAGTAATTTTATTCAGAGATATACTATACAGATAGTTTTCAAGCACAGCTCTTGAAAACGGGTAGAAAAACTCTTTCCTGGGAGATCTTATAAAAGCCCTTGAAGCGGAGATTATCCTGCTGAAATTCCTTAGGCCTAATGCACTTGCTACATTCCTTCCCTTATCAATAGGATCAATTACAATTAAATGTGATTTAGGGAACATATCGAGAATCTCTCTCTTCGTATTATAGTGGCTCTCTATGTCAATAACTACTGGAGGCTTCCATTTAGCTATGGCATCCAATGCTTTCTCAAAACCACCATAATATATGATTAGGAGCTCAGAGAGATATCCCGAAAAGCCCTTTATTGATATCTCAGCCCCATAACATCCAACGCCTTTTAGGAATGCTTTGAATAGCAGCACGTCATCAACCAATTCCTTTGGGAGTTTCTTAGAAAGGTATCTGGTGTGGAAGTATGAACGGTCCACAGGGCTCATCCAGTTAGGTGGCTCTGTTTTGTATGATGGTACTATGTTAATTGTTATTCCATCTACAGAGGCTTCTGCATAAGGGTGGTCGGCAAAACGTTCCCTCACATTATCCTTTCCAAATAATTTGTATGCAACGTTGAACACTATCTCTCTCAGCTTATCTCTAGGGAAACCGGGGGGAAACCTGATAAAGATATCAATGTCATAGTTATCTTTTACAAAGGTCCTTCTTGGAAAAGAGCCTCCGAGGAAAACATCGTTATCAGGATCCTCGAGGTAATCTGAGGTGAGGTGCCTCACCTTATCCACTATCTCCCCTACATACTTCAATATCTTATTATAGCTATCTTCATCTATCTTGATCTTCTCTAATACAAGTGATGTTACATCCCTAATTTTCCTATCCTTATTTCCAGAGCTCATACCTCTCTCTCCAACCAATATACTTCTACATCCTCATAAATAGGTCCGGTCGGCGTCAATGTACTCTTCTTTAGCTTAATACATTCAACCGACATCTTCATGTCTATAGATACACTAGATAATACCTTAACTAGATGACGCTTCCAACTCC
>JALTNJ010000133.1:0-4172 GCA_027000765.1 Nitrososphaeria archaeon
TGGTTGACCCGAATGTACTCAAAGCGGTCGGTTACGATCCTGAAAAAGTATCTGGCTTCGCATTCGGCCTGGGGATGGAACGCCTTTGTATGAAACGTTATGGCATTCATGATATTCGCCTGCTTTACGAAAACGATGTCCGGTTTCTATCGCAATTCTGATCCCTTGGGGATTTCTGGAGCCTTAGGTTCAAACTCAAGCTTTTCTGCGGTTTTAATTTCCTTCATGCTTTCCAGTTTGCCGTAAATATCAGGAACCTGTGCAGTTTTGGGGAATTGATGTGGGACATAAGCAATTTGTTTTGTTCCCCACTTGGCAGCAGTTAAGTGATAGCTGTGCGACTCCGTTGCGATACGGCTGGAACCTTTCTGGCGTGTCGCATTTGCTTTCCCGGTGATTGATTGATCTGAAAAAGCAAGCTGAATCGGATCTTTCTTGCCATATTGAAAATTAGTCTCAATTAAACCATCGTGAGATAAACCAAAAAATGTATGTCTCAATAGAGCATCTAAACTAGAGACTTCCTGTTCAGAATACTCCATTGCATGGAGATAAGAGGATAATGGGATAAAATTTTAATTTAGAAGAGTTTTTTAGTGATAGGAGATGAAAAAATATTCGTTTACACTAAATACGATAACATGGATAGTAATTACTGTCTTTATGTTAATCGGATTGGTGGCGGCGTACTATTACAAAGGTATACTTAGCTACTATGAAAATACAGAGATATGTGAGTGTATTGAAGTTAGAGATATCTTAGTACTCCAATTACAGGAGAAAATCGGATTTATAGGGAAATACATGATTGATATCGCCTTGATAGGGTTCTCTATTGGAGTTATTCTTAGTGTTCTAACGTTAATAGGAAGCTTGAAGACGGGCTATTTGTTTACTTTTTCATCGACAGCTATATCCGCATTACTTATACCAATACTGATTTTAGCTGAGTTGGAAACTGGTATAATATGCGAGTATTGCACTATAATGCAGGTGTCTGTTGTTTCTTCGACGATTCTTTCTTTACTATGGCTAACAAATATGAAAAAACAAAAGTAGATGTAGTAGTTTGAAAGCAGTAGAAACCTAGAGACTGATACGCGATGCTGAGGTGAATAAAAATTATGTGTAAGAAAATATATGCGTTATAGGCGCTGTATAATATTAATAATAAGATCATTATCAGGATAACCGTGGCAAGCACTTGTAATAATGATCTTCCTTTAAACGTATTTAGTATTTTTGTACCCATGGTTACTTTACTCGCTTCTCTATACTCCTCGTTCCAAGAAATCTGTCCAGCTGTGCGAGAGGGAGGAGGGACAATATAACGATAACCTCCGATGCATATGCTTTTATCTAAGGCTTCATACAGAATTTCAGAGTAACGGCGCATTAAAGAATGCCTGGGTGAAGACAATACAGTTTGTATATCATCTTTGTGACATGCGAGTTTATTTAATAAACCCTTGTCGACTAATATGTCAAAGAATATTTTTACATCTTTATCAGACCCATATCTCAAAATATGTGAGATAGCGCTCTCCAGTTTTATTATAAAACCGTCTACAGATCTTGCTGTGTCTAAGCCAAATCTAACAATCTCAACAGCCTCGATGATATACGATGGATAATCCATTTTTCATCATCCTATTATTGCTAGAAAAGTAGAGTGGTAAACTAAATAAAAATATAATAATTTATCTCCTAAATATCCAACTGTCTCTATACATACAGAGAAAAGGACTATTTTCTAGATTTTATCCTATAATATACTACTCCAGAACGTGTAACTGACTCTACTAAACCAAGTTCGACCAGCTTTCTCAACCTACGATATAATGGTGTTTTAGGAATACTTGTCTTCTCAATAAGCTCCCTAGCTGTTAGCTCCCCGTATTTAGATAGAGTAGTCAGTATTCGGTTATCTCTGTTGTCCAATAAACTATAAATATCCTCCGACTCTCTCTTGGACTGTTGTTTCTTAAATGCAAAGTATATTACTATGATCGCTAGCAGTACCCCTAAGGCTAGTAGTATGGGCCACATACCCATGAAGAAACCCGTGGAAAGAGAAGGTTCAGGAGGAGAAGGGGGGCCTGTTCCACCCGGCATTTGAGGGACAAGAACGTATTTAATTTCTATTTGACCTGGTTGGAAAACAAAGGCTACGGTCTCATTTATTATAGTGACATCAAAGTTTTCTGGGGTAATTTCGTACATCATCATATTGTCAGAGAGAATCACTGTTACAGGATAAGGAGAGCTGAATGAAAGAACCCAGTCTTCCCCGACTTTATTAGTGAGGTCAGTCACCATATAGGTGAGGATAGCCTTTTCACTTGGTACAGTTAAATAAGCAACTCCATCAGATACCTCAACAGGGATAGGCGTCCCATCACTATTAGCTTCGATGTATACAGGGCTTCCTAATAGTTCAATAGATATTTCTTCAGGGGGAGACGTAGAGGATAATATTTGTGTGATCATAACGGACCCATCGTCATATACCTTTATAATCGTGGATTCTATGCTATATGCATATACATATCTTGCTGAAAAAACTATTGTAATAAGTAAAAATAGGCAAATTAGCCATTTTCTCCCCCACATTTTAACCACGCCATTATTGATAATAGACAGTTAGTCTAAAAATCCTTTTGTATTAAATGTTTTTACTCTATATTCAATAAAAAAATAATAAAAAATATGCATTGGAGCCTAGCCAGATACCTCTGCCTTCACTTGCTCTATCCAGCTGAGCATGTTACTGACCTTTTCAATCAACATTGGTGGAGGATTCTTCATCTTGTTGAGATTATTGAGAATGCTTGTTAAAATATTCTCAGCATTATTCAGCATATCTAGGAACTTTTCTCCAGGGAGAAGACCTTTATTATATAGTGTATACGCATTCTTCAGCCTAAATTCCATCTTCTCTAGGCCAGCGATTAGCTTAGCCAGTCTGTGCATGAACATGTTTTCCATTGCTTCTCTAAATCGGTTTTTCATCTTCTCAAACATGTTTGTAACTGTCTTGAGATAATGATGCATATCTTTAAAGATCGGCGTAACCGAAGACAGTGCTCTATTAATGGTTTCTATAGCCTGTTCGAGATACGATATTGCAGTCAGCACGTCATCGTTTTCAAGGGCCTCTAATGCTGAGACCATGTAACCTCTAGCCTCAACTAAAGCGTCTCTGAGAAGGACTAACGAAGAAGTAAAGTTACTACCCATTTCACTGTAGTTTCCAGACATGTCAATCGCTCTGTTCATGAACTCAATCAAGCGATCTGTTATGTTTATAATATCCATTAACCTTGTTTTCGCCGTATCTATATCGCCGTCCTCTAATACGTTGATTGTTCTGTTTAGCACCATAGTTATCTTTTGAGATGCGTAGAACATTCCTATAACAGCTTTATCCGCGAAGGTTGCTAATACCCAACCCTTCCTAGCAAATTTATGGAGAGCTGCAGTAGCCTGCCCTATTAGTTTGGAGGCTTCTGCAATTAAATGAGCAACATTAGACTCCTCATAATCACCGCTTTCCAAAAGCGACTGTGCCTCTTCAAGCAGGCTTCTAGCGTCTGATACCATGGTTTTAATATTATCAGGAACTGTTATGCTCCTATTCTCCAGCCACTCTATAGTGTTTTCTAAGCCTGAAACCATTTTTAGTTTAACTTCCACTGCGGTCTCCAACCTATCCTCCATAAGATCATGCTTGGCTTCTTCAGGAAGACTGTTCAACACATATCTCGCTACAGGAGCGAAAACACTGGATGCTCTAACAGCGGTCTTTATAGCCTCTAATGGAGATTCCTCAACTAGTTCACTTGCATTGGCAAGTATTGATTTAGCTTTATCGATATATCCTGTTAGGTTACCGGGAATCGTAATGCCATACTCATCTGCTAAAGCAAGAATGGCGTCAATTCTAGTAGAGATCTTATTTATAATTATATTAGCGACTCTCTCAGGCATCCCTCTCTTGTCTGAATCTGCAGAAACAGGGTAGGCTGGCATTAGTGTAAAGACACTTGATAACACAAGCATTAATATGAGACCTATCGACACTATCTTTATTCGCCTCATCATTTCTCACCACTTAAGAAATGGATTAAAATTATGTATAAGGGAATCGGTGGGAAACCTAGAGAAAAAGC
>JALTNJ010000133.1:4182-4801 GCA_027000765.1 Nitrososphaeria archaeon
ACCTAGGGAAAGAAGCGGGAAAGAATTGAGAAACTATTTCAGTAGAATAGTGTTGTATAATGGTAGTTTATGAGTAGGTACCTTAAAGAATTTCTCGATTGTATCCGAAAGATTAACTATTTTTTCCGGTTCTCCATGAACTATATATACGCTTCTCAATAGCTTCTTTAATCTACTCACATATCCAAGCAGTTGCTTTCTATCACTGTGACCGGTAAACCCATCTATCTTATGGACCTCCATATTTATGTTAATTGTACGTAGACGCCCATCTTCCATAAAGTCGACCTGTTTCATCCCATCAACAATCTTCCTACCTAACGTGTCCGGAACCTGGTATGTTACAAATATGAGGGAGTGTTTCTCCTCCCCCGCAAATGCCTTGAAATACTCTATTACAGGCCCGCCTTGCATCATACCTGATGTAGATAAAATTATCGATGGAGAGGGGTCATGGATTATTTCATCACGCGTACTTGACGTATCCACTGGAACTAAATATTCCGTGTTGAAGGGGTTTTCCCCACTTTCTCTGAACTCATTACGTATACCTGACTTTAAGTATTCAAGATAGACACCATGAATCTTATTAGCTTCATCAATCATGCCGTCTATGTAT
>JALTNJ010000134.1 GCA_027000765.1 Nitrososphaeria archaeon
ATCAAGCCATTATAAGTGATGCGGTAAGTCAAGGTATGCCTGAGGAGTTTATATTATCAGCCACGTTAATGGGGTCCATGTTTACAATACTAAATTTCCTAGGTTTCAATAGTTCGGTATACATAGCTGGAGAAGTCAAGGAAGTAAGGAAATCACAGCTTCTCGCGATAATAGGTGCTGTAGTATTATTCGCTGTTATTACTTGGCTGGTATACATGGCAGCATACATCGGGTTTGGAGACAAGTTCGTAGCCGCATTGTCATACCTATATGTAGTTAGTGGAAATTATCCCCTCGGAGACATGCCTCCATTCTTTCATTTCCTAATTAAATTGGTAGCTTCTCCCGGAGTATCAGCACTAGTATTCCTAGGCTTCTCTGCCATGACCTTATCTGCTATACTGGTATACATATTTACATCAGTTAGATTCGTATTTGCATGGGCATTCGATAGGATCATACCTTCGTTCTTCGCGGATGTAGATCCCAAAACTGGAACACCTTATACTGCATTGTTACTAACTTCGCTACTCGCCATCTTCTTCCAAGCACTATGGATATATACCCCCTATCTAAACTACTTTGCTTTCATCGTCTTAGGATGGGGTGTATTAACAGCAATAGCTTCTGTAGCAGGCATAATACTTCCCTTCAAACGTCCCGACTTATTTGAGTTGGCGCCATCCTTTGCCAAAAAGAAGTTGGGAGGCGTTCCCGTCCTCTCAATATTGGGTGTACTGAGCTTCTTTATAGGAATATGGCAGGCATGGGTAGGGACTACCCCCGCTGTGGTAGGTGAAATAGTACCTGAGTACATTGCTTTCCTATTAGGGATATATGTCATCGCGTTAGTCATCTACTTTGCCTCTTCGCTATACCATAGGAGGAAGGGTATTCCACTCGAATTGGTATTTAAGGAGATCCCACCAGCATAATCTCTTCCCTCTAATTTTTTTATTAATATTTTTAGGATTAAGATATGGAGGTGTGAAGATGAGTAGAACAAGGGTATTCTACACTTCGGATATTCACGGTAGTGAAAGAGTCTTTCTCAAGCTCTTAAATAGTGTTAAGATATACAAGGCTAAAGTTGTTATCGTAGGTGGAGACTTATCTGGAAAGAGGCTGATACCAATTATAGATAAGGGGAATGGAGTTTATGAGACTATCTTCCTAGGAGAAAAGGTTGAGATCTCAAGTAAGTCTTCTCTCGAAAATATTATTGATAAAATTAGGGCTGTGGGATACTATCCATACATAACCTCCGAATCGATGCTTGAAGAGCTAAATAATGATGAAAGCCGTCTTAACGAGGTCTTTGAATCGCTTATAGCTGACACCATGAGGCGATGGATGAAATATGTGGAGGAGAAGCTTGCTAAAAGCGACATAAGGCTCTTCATCATGCCAGGTAATGATGATCCCTACGTTATTGACAATATCCTCGCCGAGTCAGAGCATGTAACAAATCCTGATGGGCAGGTAGTCTCTATAGATGATCATCATGAAATGGTTTCACTAGGGGTTTCTAACATGACTCCATGGAGATGCATTAGGGATCTTGAAGAGGAAGAGATCTCTCGAAGGATAAACTTTCTAGTTAATAAGATTGACAATATTGATAATACTATATTCAATATACATGTTCCCCCATATGGCACGAATATCGACATGGCTCCTAAGCTCGATGAGACTCTAAAACCTGTATTGACTCCTGGGGGAGGATATGAGATGGTCAATGTAGGTAGCCTAGCCGTTAGAGAAGCGATAGAGAATTATCAGCCGAAGCTGGGGCTACATGGGCATGTGCATGAGTCACGTGGAGTCGCTAAAATAGGTAGAACACTCTGTTTCAACCCCGGTAGCGAGTATACCGAGGGCATTTTACGTGGAGTTCTACTGGAGCTCGATAAAAACAAGATACGTGATTACCTATTGATCCAGGGATAAGACGGTGCTATTAGTCGCAAAAATACTATGAATCTTCTTTATACCTCTCTATTTTTACTACTGTAGAGTTGAATGATGAGCCGGATCCTATTTCCTGTGGCATATCTGACGTTATGCTATTTATTGGCCTGCCGAAGACATCATTACAAAGTTTCGGAGCCCATAACACTCCCTTAGACACTCTATCGGATACGATGACCTTCAGTACAATCTCTCCCCTATTATTATATATTCTAACTAGGTCTCCTGCCTTTATTCCATGTTCGTCCGCATCAGAGGGATTTATCAGTATATTCTTTGGAATGCTTCCATAAACATCTTGGAACTGGGTATGGGTATACTGAGGCATCGATGACGTTATCAATATAAACCCGTCTCTCTTCAATGGATACTGTGTCGGTAATGGGCTTATTCCCATTTTCTCTGCTTTCAAGGAGTATAACTCTATTTTACCTGTAGGTGTGGGATAATGATCCCTCTTCCTCACTCTTATTTTACATATCTCTCCGTTTATTACATCCTTGAAACTACATCCTTCAAACGAGTCTCTCAACGCTTTTTCCAACGCACGCCAAGGATCCTCCAAAACCCAACCCTCTATTCCAAGATACTTTGCAATCATCCGCATCACCCATACCTCGTCCCTAGATTCACCTAACGGCTGTATCGCTCTACGTGATAATCTAGTGTATCTATGACTATATGAAAACACGATATCCTCTTTCTCTAGGTAAGTGGCCGCTGGAAGTATCAAGTCTGAATAGTCCGCGGTCTCAGTCCAGTGGGTATCGTGGAGTATGACGAAGACATCGTCTCTGGATAATCCCCTCCTTACTGCATGTGAATTAGGTAGTGTCTGAGCAGGATTAGTGTTATAGATATACACTAACTTGAACTCGCCTTTTTCCAGTAGCCGTCCTAAAGAAACTTGGTTTACCACCTTTGGTTTCCTGGATACAAACTTTGCCCCAGATAGATATTCAGCGTCATATATCCAGGCGCTACTATTCGAATAATAAAATCCCCTATGTATCCCAATTAACGCGGGTATTAGGGATATGGCTCTAACCGCCTCAGCCCCGTATCTAGATTTTTGGACGCCGAATCCTATGAACGTCGTAGAGGGCTTCTTTTCCCCATATAACTTGGCTAGCTCCTTTATCTTCTTCCATTCTATACCCGTGATAGTTTCAATATAGTCTTGGGATAGGGTATCAAGCTTCGCCTTTAATTTATCAAATCCGTATGTATGTTTCTCTATAAATTCCTTGTCTATATAGTCTTCTTCTATCAATGCTTTCATTACACCATATGCCAAAGTCACGTCTGACCCAGGTTTTGGCCTTAGGGAAAAGTCGGATTTCTCGACTGTTACAGTCCTAATCGGATCTATAGAGACTATAGTTCCTCCTTGTTTCCTATTTTTAATTGCTAGATGCCATATATGCATCGCACTTACAATTGCATTGAAGCCCCAGAAAACCATTAGTTCCATACCTAGAGTATCCTCAGGAAACACTCCATATGAGTCTCCATAGTGGAGCCTTAAAGCAGCGTGTCCAGATGCACTACATATTGTATAATCTGTCTCAGTAGCCCCTAAATACTTCCATAGTCTGCGGCTGAATACGTTGCTTAGTAAACCCATGTTACCAGAATAGTCTAGTCTGAGTATTGCCTCAGGACCATGTTCATCCAATACCTCTCTTATCTTGGTTGATATTATCTCTAATGCATCCTCCCATGAAACTTCCTCTAACGCTCCCCCTGGCTTCGAGTATCTAATATGTGGACTAAGTATCCTAGTATCACTATATATCCTCTCAACCTCCTTGTTTCCCCGTGGACATAGGAATCTGGATGTAAGAGGATTGGTATCATCTGGGATTACCTTGATCACTTTACCATCTTCTATCTCTGCCTTTACAAAGCAAGTATCATAACAATCACGTGGACATACGGATTCAACTAATCTTCTCAATTGAAAACCCCCTTCAATATTTTTCTTCATTCCAATCGTATATTATGATTTATTATGATCAAGACTTATAACATTATGAGCAGGTTCTACTGAGGTGAAGAATGTTGGAATTACCTAATGTAATGGAGGTTATTAATAACCATAGGACAATTAGGAAGTATAAAAAGAGCCCGATTCCAAGTGAACACATAGAACTTCTTATGAAAGCCGGTATAAGAGCCCCTTCATCGGTGAATCTACAGGCCTATAGTATCTTGAGAATCGTGGATCCAGGTATTCGTAAGGCTTTGTATGAAGTAGCTGGTCAACAGAGTCATATCCTCGAGGCCGCTGAATTCTGGATATTTGTCGCCGATGTGAGGCGGGCTGCCAAGGCGATGGAAAAATTGGGTTTTACACCGGCAGAGCCTAACCTATATATGTTCTACGTATCCACTATTGATGCGACTATTGCTGCACAGAACATAGTGTTGGCTGCGGAGTCCCTAGGCTATGGGACATGCTACATCGGGGCTATACAAAATGATCCATGTAAAGTGTCTGAGATACTCGGGCTTCCAAAAGGCGTCTATCCGTTATTCGGCTTAACGATAGGGGTCCCTGATGAATGGCCTGAGAAGCGTCCGAGGCTAAGTAAGGAGGCGCTCTTCTTTGTAGACCAGTATCCAAAGGAGGAGCTTGCTGCAGAGGAGGCTATGAAGGCATATGAAGCGTCAGGGGCAATAGATTCGTTTATCAGGCGCTTTAAACGGTACTACTCCGCTGGAGGTAGATACGAGGCCAGAAACAAGTTGATCTGCCACTGCCTTGAGAAACAAGGCTTTGTTGTAGAGAAATAGGTCTACT
>JALTNJ010000135.1 GCA_027000765.1 Nitrososphaeria archaeon
GGGGAAGCGTCCATGTTTTTTATAGTAATTCACTATACCGCCTTCGTGTAATAGCTCTTCCATAAACCCTTTAACAGGCTTAAATCTTAGAATTTCTCCCGTTCTTAGTATCTTAACCGTACCCTCCCTTAGATCGATCTCCACTTCATCGCCCTCCTCGACCTTCTCAGATATCCCTGGAATTATCAATGGAGGTAATCCAATATTGAATGCGTTTCTATAGAATATTCTAGCAAAACTCTCAGCTATAACGGCAGATATTCCTGCATATTTTATGGCTACTGGGGCCTGTTCCCTACTAGATCCACAGCCAAAGTTTTTTCCAGCGACAATGACATCACCTGGTTTGACTTTCTTGGAGAACTCTGGATCTATGCCCTCCATTGCATGCTGAGCAAGTTCATAAGGGTCATTTGTCCTAGCCTTATATTTGTATGGAATGATTACATCGGTATCAATATTGTCACCGAATTTCCAGACTCTTCCCTTTATTTTCATCGCCGACACCACACATACAAAATGTCTATTACAAATATTTAAGAACAACCGTATTATAAATCAAATCAAGAAACATGTCGAGGAGTATATGGCATTATAGTTCTAACATTTTACCGAATTTTTTTGAGAGACGATACCCTTCTAATGTAGAGATGCCCTCCTGAACTAAGTCAAGAAATTGATTATAAAAGGACTCCCATGCATTGGATTCCGATATTGCTCTGAAGACGATGAAATCAAACTGCTCCCATTTTAACGACTTGAACTCTAGGCCATGAGATAATGCATCGATACGGAGCCCGAGGGTTACATCAGCTGCTCCATCAACTACACGAGACACTGCCTCCCTGTGAGTATCTACTTCCTCGTTATATCCAAGTATATTCTTAGTTACATCCCTAATACTCATCCCTTCCTTCTCGGCATATTTCCTGATCATGTTATCAAATAATATCCTTATTCCTGAGCCTCTACACCTATTTACAACTCTATATTGATTCTGTATTATGTCTTCGATAGACTCTACTGTCATTTTTTTCCTAAATATAAAGCCTACCTCCCTATGATACCCATGTAATAGATATACATAGCCTTCTAAACCAAGCCTTCTTACATATGGAATGTTATATTCCTCCGTATCAGGATCCATTAAATGAATTGGAGCTATATGCGAGTCTCCTAATAGAAGCGATGATAATCCCCTCAATGACCCGATTCTGGAGTACAATATGTTTAACCCACTTTTCTTCCTTATACTACCTATTACAGAGCCTAGCAACATATCATCGCTACCAGCTATATGGATATCCACCTCATAAAAATCAGCTAAGGGCCTGAAACTACCACGGACATTATTTTTAATATACTTTACAATCTCTTGTCCCTCAGGTGTGAGCTCTAACCCACCTCCTCGTCCACCACGCCTCACATGTATGATATCTATTTTTAAAGCCCTCTCCAGTTTAGCTATATACTCCCACACCCTAGAATACGGTATTCCAAGGCTTTTGGACGCCTCCAACAGACTATTTACACTATCTAATATAGAGAGAAGACGCAATCCACGTAGATCCAAAACCTTTTTCCCATCTACATATAATACAGGCTCACTCCTTATACTCAACCTATCAAGTATCTTACGCAACAACCATCCACCTAAGAAAAAATAATTATAAGACCAAGCCTATAAGAGACTAATACAAACATTAAATTATTAAATACCTTATAATGCTAATCCATTTTTAGTAATAATAAAAAACATAGGCCTTATTGGCGATACTAGTATGGAGAATGAAGGGGTTTTTGTAAGGAGCAGGATCCTTAAGATAATAGTTGTTATAGGTATTTTTGGTATCTTTGCACTTGCAACATATGTGGATTTCTAAATTTATTTCAACCTGTTATACCTCATGAGAAACCTCACGTATTATCTTTGTCCAGCTCTCACTAGATAAGAGACCCATAAACCTCTCCTTGAAAATAGTGGAGACACATATATCGGCACCTAGATACCGGTCCAGATGTTAATGATATTACTGTCTAGATATATGCGACTAATCTAGCTGGACGCACTAGTATGAAAATGCGGTATTTAGCAATTAGCGAGTTACCTGCTATATTCGGCGGTGGAAACCGGAATTTCAGGCAAAATGAGGCGTTGTAGATTATTTTCATCTATAGGTGTCCCTCCCGTTCCATTTACCAGTATAAGTAGAGACTAGGCTATCCCGTAGCTATTCGATAAATGTTTATATTATTAGGTGCCCCTCTGTATGAGGGGTTTAATGGAGGAAGAAGTAGTTTCATCCGGGACTTTACTAGATGAGGTTTTAGGAGGAGGTTTTAGAAAAGGATGGATCACCGAATTCTATAGCTGGAATTGGCGTATCATGATTAGACTAATGCATAGACTATTATATAGGCTCCAGCAGCTATATCCAGACTCGCGTTTCACCCTGATCTATAACCAGTTATTTGGCGGGCTTGATCCCTATGGTATCTCCCCATGGCACTCCGACTCCAATGTTATGATCGTGAGAAGCTTTGCGGATAAAGATATAGTGGAGATACTACGGCAATATTCTAAGGCCGATGTAGATTTCCTCATAATAGTAGATCCTTATCTCCACACTCTTCAAGGAACAAATTTCAAGGGCTTTAAAAGACAGGTTATAACCAGCAGCCTAAGGAATATGCTGATGTCCGACGCTGTTATTATATTATTCAACAGAGGAAGAGAATATAGGGGGCTTTCAGTTGGTGGAACTATGCTACATCACCTTGTTCATGTCATGATTAGAGTGTTACAGCCTAGAAATTATAATAAGCTCATTCTTGTAGAGAGAGTTAAACATCCCCTCCTACCATATAAGTCCCTCTGTATTGATGTAGATACACTACTGGGGGGAGTGCAGACTCTATAGCAATCCACCAAGATATTATTTTCACATTATCGTGTGTCTCCTCATATTAATGTCATATGCATAAAATATGAGATTCTCCAGATTTACATGGAAAACTATTTAAGTCACCACATACTCCTATGTCATGCCCTACTGTAGGTAGAATATTATATCCAGGGTGTTCCGACATGGGTAGGACTTTCCCATCATATACACAGATGCTTGAGAAAATCCTGAGGAGAATTGAGGAGCTTGGGAAACAGCTTGGGCCGGAGGAGGAGATAGCTGCTAGAGAGATTGTTAAGGCCTCACGTACCTTCCAAGGCCCGTTATTGTATGAGGATGTACAGGATATGGAGAAGATCGTCATCTTCGCATCCCTTATAGATATTTACAAAAGGCTGGTGAAGCTTGAGAGATGCTTGTTAAAGGATGGATCCTCAGACTAGATATAGATATAGGTAGGAACCTGCTTATCCTCACAGTTAAGACCGAGTCAGGTGGATATAAAGAAATTGAGATACGTTATAGGCCGAAGCTATATATAACAGGGCCACATGAAGAGATACAGAATATTGTTAAGGCAAATGACGGATATATACTTGATTTTGAAGTGGAGAAATGGTTTCTACCCCCATGGTACGACATTGAGAAAAATGTGTATGTATTAACCGTAGCAGGTCCTTGGGAATATTATAGGCTTATAGACATGTTTAGACGGGACGGGAGATGGGTATTATGGAACTTGACGCCTACATTAGGCCAGCGATTCCTATGGGAAAATGGGATATCTGTCTCCACATATCTTGAGATTAAAATAGGAGAAGGAGTTAAGGCCAGGGTATTAGAGGATTTGGAGGAGATTAATTATCGTGATCCTCCTTTTAAGAGGCTCGCGATTAGGCTTATGGATTGGTATGGTGATGTCCTTAATCCGTGGCTGAAGCCGCCTAAGTGGTATGAAGTATATTATGGGTCCTCTGTATTGCGTTTTAGAGACACATGGGAGCTCCAAGATTTTATAGAGAGAGTTGATCCCGATGTCGTCGAGTATATAGGGAGGCATACTTTTACATGGCTTATGAAAAGACGTGGTTTGAGACAGGTCTTGAGAAGGAGAAGGAGGGTGTATATCAATTATCATGACAATGTCTTCGACTTCAGGGATTACCATGGCTTGGTTGAGCTTAGCAGACTGTCTAGGATAGACCTGCATAGGATAAGTAGGTATAGTATTGGGAAGATCCTTACGGCTATGGAGGCTATAGAGGCTTTTAAAATGCAGAGGGCTATACCCGAGGCCAGGGTCGACGCTGAGAATCCTAAGACCATAGATATGCTTAGAACTGCCGATAGAGGAGGCCTGTATCTTATACCGAGACAGGGCCTCTATTGGAACGTTGCCCAATGCGATTTCTCCAGCTTCTACCCCACCATAATCTACAAGTATAACATAGGAAACGAGACGGTTAATCGACCTAAGTGCACCGAATATATTGAGGCGCCCAGTGTCCAGCATAGGATATGCCAGGATATAAGGGGAGTAGTTCCAAATACCATAGAGAAACTGGTTATGAGGAGACTGAGATACAAGGACTTATATAGAGAGAGCGGAGATGAGATTGTTTACTCTAGGCAGAACGCTATAAAATGGATTCTAGTCGCGTGCTTTGGATACCTTGGCTATAGAAACGCTAGGTTCGGCAAGATAGAGGCCTATGAATGTGTCACGGCATATGCAAGGGATATACTCGCCAAGGTAATTAGATACGTGGCTGGAAAAGGGTTTAGAGTGATACATGCACTTGTAGATAGTATCT
>JALTNJ010000136.1 GCA_027000765.1 Nitrososphaeria archaeon
TGTCACTTGAGACCTCTATCTCAACCAAGCCATTATCAAAGTATCTATGTAGGAGATGCCCCTTTATCCAAACATTTATAAAACTATCCTCAGCACCCTCGTAGTAACTCCATGTCTCCCTAACATGAAAATATGGATACATCTCCTTTCCAGTGGGAAGAAAATACTCAACATATATCCTGTCATCCGTAAACGTAATTATCACACGGATAGGAAGGCTGGACTCTATATCACTAGCTCCTGACATAGGCTTAAGACCAAGGATTTTAGAAGCCTCCTCCCCCACCCAGATACTCCATCTAACGATAACCAAGATATAACACCGTAATATAATAGTCTAGACCAGATAATAAGCAATTTAGGATTTTGGTGCGGCCGCCGGGATTTGAACCCGGGACCCCCGGCTTGGAAGGCCGATGTGCTACCAGGCTACACCACGGCCGCATCTAGGGTGTAATTAGGCTGGTTAGTCTAATCAGACTATTTATTATTAGTTACCCTTCGGGTAATAAAAATTTTCTTATACAAGTGGATGATATTAATAAATATTCGGTTGATATGAAAAAAGCTGGTTTATTTATATACAGTGGATTCTTGAAAAGCCCCAAGGATAACGCTATTAAAATCCTTAAGAAGAGGATATCGTGTCTAATTGAGAAGGATTATGGTATGTTTTATATAGTTATGGATAAATTGAGACATGAATACGTTAGGATGCTCGCTGAATTCACTGCTCAGAGAGTTGTTATTGTAACAAAGGAGTTTAGTGGAGACGATAGTGGAGGCCTCTTCCTATCCCTAGCTCCGATAGTAAGCCCTAGAGATAGGATACTAACCATATGTGACGTCGAGAACCTAGACGGTGATCTACTGAACATCATCGACTTACTGTATCCCGAGTTTAAGTATAATATAGTTTTCCTAGAGAATAGGGAGGGGGTTGAGAAGCCTGTTTATGTGCATCTGGGGAGGAGTAAACTGGTTAGGAAGTTCAGTCGGAAGGAGGAGACGGAGCATGTATTCAATGGGATAATGCTGTTGAGAGGCTCGTTATATAAATGGATAGGGAGGCGGCTCTATAAACGGCCTGACTTAGCGAATCTAGACTTTACCGAGGTCCTTAACGATTATATCTCCTCAGGCGGAAAAATATATGGGTATATTATGCCCTGAGCCTAGTGGGATAGTATTACAGCAGAGTCTCTATACCACCCTATTTTAATCCTAGACCCGTCTCCATATATTTTCTGGCCTGCTACTAGGTAGGGCTGGAAGATCACCATCTCCTGGCCGTTATCCAGTTCAACACGGTACTCTACGAAGGAGCCCCTGAATATTGAGAATATCACCCGTCCTTCTATCACGTTATCTATATCACTGGGGATATTCTTCTCGAGGAAGAACTTCTCGGGCCTAATTGCTAGGATAACGGTTTTACCAGTATATCCCTCTAACTGAGGCACCTTGAGATCCCCTAGGTCAGTTGATAAGATGCCTTTGTCCTTATACGTTCCCTCGATGAAGTTTATTGCATCTCCGATGAAGAGGGCCACGAACTTATTCACTGGCCTCATATAGACATCGTGTGGAGAGCCGATCTGCTGTATAACACCGTCCTTCATAATAGCCATTCTATCAGACATGACCATGGCTTCAGTCTGGTCATGGGTAACGTATATGAAGGTGGTTCCAACCTCCTTCTGAATCTTCTTTAGCTCCACCATCATATGCTGCCTAATCTTCAGGTCTAGAGCGCCCAACGGCTCATCCAACAGTAGAACAGCTGGTTTAATAATCAGGGCCCTTGCCAAGGCTACCCTCTGCCTCTGTCCTCCACTAAGCTGGTTGATCTTCCTCCTCTCAAAACCCTCCAACCTAACTATCTCAAGCATCTCCTTAACTCTCTGCCTAATCTCCCTCTCCGGAACCTTCCTCATCCTCAGGCCGAATGCTATGTTATCATATACATTCATATGAGGAAATAACGCCAGTGTCTGGAAGACCATTCCAATATTACGTTTATGTGTCGGGAGATCAGTTACATCCTCACCATTCAACATGACTCTACCTGTGTCTGGGAACTCCAGTCCAGCGATTATCCTTAGGGTCGTGGTCTTTCCACAGCCACTTGGGCCGAGGAGGGAGAAGAACTCATTCTTCCTAATCTTTAGAGACACGTTCTTAACAGCCTGCACCTCTCCAAAGCTCTTAGATATATTTTCAAGCTCAACTGCATATGACAATACTACCACCTCTCAACCTTCAACCTCACATAAGCAAATACGATCGAGATCACGACTATGAAAGTCGCCAACGCGTTTAGATCAAGGGCGAAGCCCCTCCTAGAAGCCATGTTCCATATATATACGGGGAGAGTCGTGAATCCAGGGGGCCTAGTAAAGAAAGTCTTGATAAAGTCGTCATAGCTCTGGAGAAAAGCGATCAATGCTGCTGAGACGATTCCAGGCATCAGAATTGGTAGCGTCACCTTGGTAAACGTCTGTATCTCATTAGCCCCCAGTGTCCTAGCCGCCTCCTCAAACTGAGGGTCATATCCAGCCATACGGGCTTTAATAACGATGTATGCAAATGAAATGTCGAATGCGATGTGCCCTATTATCACGGTATATGGACTTAGTCTGATCCCCAGTATTATTAGGAATACTAGGAGTGTTAGGGCCTCAACTATCTCTGGAATGATAATGGGGATCAGCATCAGGATATCGAGCATATTCTTACCCTTGAACTCATAACGTGTAACGCCATATGAGATCATTATCCCTAGGAATACTGATACAACTGTAACTACTATAGCAGTCCATATAGAGTTGTAGAAAGAGTCCCATACAGCATAGTTCGATAAAAGGCTATAGTAGTTTTCTAGGGTGAAGCCCGTAAATACTATCTTAGACCGGGATTCGTTGAATGAGAAGAAGATAAGGATAGCGATAGGTAGATATATTCCGGCTAGGAATAATACCGTGTATATTTTTAGTATTAAATCAGTGATCTTCATCCTAATCGTATCTCCCCTCCGACCAGCTTAATATATAGGTAGCTTAATACAAGGATGAGGCCTATGTAGATTAGCCCCGCAGCCGATCCTAGTCCCCAGCCCATAGTACCCTTAACCCTTAGGAAGAAATTGTATATCACTGTTCCTAGGGTCACGGTATTTGCACCACCGACAAGCTCAGGTATTACGAATTCGCCTACAGCGGGTATGAAGACCAGCAGTGAACCTGCGAGGATACCAGGTAAAGAAAGCGGTAGGGTTACTTTGAGAAAAGTTTTTACTGGGGAAGCGCCTAATGTAGCCGCGGCCTCCAAGAGCTCCTTATCCAGCTTCTCCAAGACGCCATAAATAGGTAGTATCATTAGGATTACATAGGTGTATATCATTACCAGTATGACGGCAGTATCTGTACCCAGTATCTTAATAGGCTCATTGACTATTCCTAAAGTGGTTAGGATCATATTTAGGAAACCAAGCTCATGGAAAATAAATCTCATTCCATATATTCTGAGGAGGAAATTTACCCAAAACGGGGTGAATAATACTAGGACAACCATCTCCTGATACTTATCAGGAAGCTTTACACCCAGGTAATACGCAACTGGATAAGATAATAGAAATGTACCTACTGTGGTGAGTATAGCATAGTAAAACGATCTTTGTATCGCGACTAACACCCCAGGATATTGGAAAAGCCTATAGTAATATTCGAGGCTTATCTGGGGCTGGAAGACAAATTCATATACGACTTGCTTGAACATACCTAGGCTATACATTAATGCGATTATGAAGGGTGCGAAGAAGAATATTATTAGATATATGAATGGTAGGAAAACTATTAGAGAAACCTTTATACGTCTACTACTCCGGATACGATCAAGTATAGTGATGTACCAAGGCTCTTGACGGTGGCTCACTGTCCACTCACCAAAAATAAAAAGGGGAAGAGTTATGATTAAGTTGCTGTCATGACCATGTTCCAATAAGACTCTCTAATAGCCTTCTCCTCTGGGGTCAATGCACGCCCAATATGGAGCTTGTCCCAAAGCTCCTCGGGTGTGAAGATCATTGGGTCGTCGAGGATCTCCTTAGGAACGTATTTGACACCAGCTGGATATGGATACTTAATTGTAATTGTGTGGATAGCTGATACCTCGGGCTGTAGGAACCAGTTTATGTATTCATGGGCTACATCAACGTTCTTGGCATTCTTAGGTATTACAAAGTTGTCGTACCATGCTATCGCGCCCTCCTCGGGCACGACATACTTAACGTTTTCATAGTACTTCTCGATATAGACCTCATACTCATCGGAGGCATATACGATACCTGCCACATCGCCATTCCATGCATGGGATACACAGTATCTGGCTGCTACTGGAAGCTCATCCATATAGTCTTCTGTCTGCACATATCCATATAGATAAGGCTTCTGAGCGATTAGCAGGTCAGCAATATCCTGCAACTCCTTCTCATCAGTAGTATCTATATCATAACCTAGGTAGATAGCGGCTGCACCCATCGTCTCAGATGAGTCTCTCATCATAGTAACCTTACCAGCATATCTCCTGATGATACTATCTGGGTTATCAACATCAAAAACATCCTCCCACTTGGATACACCTTCTGGACAGGCATCAGAGTTATATCCTAAGCCAGTTGTAC
>JALTNJ010000137.1 GCA_027000765.1 Nitrososphaeria archaeon
ACAAGTATATTTATGGATAAAAGAACAAGGGTTTTGACGATCCCCGTCTCTAAAAGGCCTAAATATGTTTATGTTGATCCAGAGTTTAAGACGTTTATGGTCCTGAAAATTAATTATCCCCTCGAGGATAGGATAAGGATCCTTAGGAATAGTAAATATGTATATTGGCGGATATTGGCAGCGAGATCTTTATGTAAAGAGAGTAGTTCAAGGGCTGTAGATGCATTAGCTGAGGCGGTTGAAAAGGACCCGTTTTATGGTGTCTCCATAGAGGCTGCAAGGAGCCTGGGCGATATTAAGACGGACTATGCCAAGTCAAAACTTCTCGAATTACTTGATAAGGTTTCAAATCCTAAAGTTAGGCGTGAAGTAATATCAAGTCTAGGGAAGTATAAAGATGAGTCGATAGCGCCAAGGCTAATAAAAATCCTCGAGGATAGTGAGGAGGCCTATACAGTGAGGGCTGCCGCCGCAAGGTCAATTGGAAAAGTCGGTTATAAAAAGACATTAGAGGTGCTTAAGAAATATATCTCTGTCCCTAGTCACGACTATAAGATAACAAAGGGTGTTTTAGAAGGCATTGCAGAAACCGGCTCGGATGAGGCGTTTAACCTCATATTGGAATATATCAGGCCTGATAAACAGGAATCTCTGAGGGCATTAGCCGTCTCTCTTCTCGGAAAATTCCCTCATAAACGTGATACCTATAAATATCTGAAGGAATTGGCTTATGACAAGGAGCCTAAAGTTAGGAGAGCAGTTGTGCTTGCTGCCAGAGAGCTAATGGATCCAAGGGCACTACCGATTCTAGATGTAATCATCTCAAGGGAGAAAATGGGCTGGACATGGAAGGCGGCTAGGTTAGTGGCAAAGAAAATAAGGGAGAATATTGAGAAGGGCGTTGAATGGCAAAAGCTTAGGGAGGAGATCGCTAAACTCCATGAGGAGGCTAGGCGTCTCGTTGAACGCGTTGAAAAAATAGAGAGTAAAGGCTGAAAACGCCTTAGTGGGAAATAAAAAACTTATTTTATTTCTTATAGTTGTTGTAAATACCCCTAATTATATCCTCGTGGCGATGTTCATCTTCTTCTACATACTCAAGTATCTTTTCATATAGTTTCTTTTTACACTCATCCCTAAGCCCCTTAAGAATAACTGCTCTATCCAACTCGGTTAGCATGCTTTCGATGCTTTCGAGATGCTCTACAATATCGATGACCTCATCCATGGTCTTAGCGTTCTCAATCTTCTCCAAAGTCTCCATAAGCAGTCCACGCATTCCATATGCCGCTCCAGAATACATGGAACACTCTTCCGAATTGAAATCAGCTACCCCATATTCCTCAGCCAATTCCTTAAATACCTGAGCATGCTTCTCGGAGTCATATGCTATGAAGAGGAATATGCCTTTGATCACCGGGTCTGTAACCTTCTCAGCAGCCTTAAAATATACTTTGGCTATAAGCTCTTCATTATATTCATGGCATTTAGCCATCTTTCCATAATCTATCTCAGTCATATGTCTATCACCTATTTAATGTTTTATAAACAATATATCTTAAATTGAGAATTGATTAATTAAAATAGATGTATATAATTGAATATTCCAGGAAATATATGGAGTATAGTGGAGGGAGGGGATCCACGTGTCTATTGAAGAGATTATTATTCATATGCTGATCATATTCTCTCAATTATTTGCTATTATGAACCCTCTCTCCGCCCTACCCATATATCTATCAGAAGTGGAGGAATATACTAGTGAAGAGAGAAAGTATATTGCCAGAAGAATCACAATCGTTACAGGCGTCCTCCTAATAGTTTTTACCATTGCTGGAGACTGGCTCCTAACATTTTTTGGAATAAGCATACCTGCGTTAAGGCTTGGAGGCGGAGTTCTATTAATGGCGATCTCTATAGATATGTTGGGAGGCCTGCCTAAGACAAAGTCAGTGGATATTGAAGAGGCCGCTATTGTCCCATTGGCAACTCCGCTCCTGGTTGGACCTGGTACAATAACCACTATATTACTGCTTGAGACAGTTTATTCCACATGGGAGATCCTTATAGTGGATATAATACTTACGGTAACAACCTTCATAATCCTCTATTATGGAGAGCAGCTGTTTAAGTTCTTTGGAAAGAGCTTTATAGCCACATTAGGTAGGGTAATGGCGGTTATAGTAGCCGCGATAGCCGCCCAAATGATTCATGATGCAATAATAGAATGGTTCCCCAACCTAGTCTCTTGAACTATGGTGATGTGTAACGTTAATTATATTCTCTATACTTAATACAGTTTTTGGGATAGCTGATGGTGGAAGATAATATATCCATTGCCGAGGCCGTGAGAAAAGTAGTCTTGAAACACCCTTCTATAATAGATGCTCTGGTACTGGGTATAGGGAGTTATAGCCAGATATGTAGATATATTTATGACGAGGTAGTGGAGGAGCTTGGAGGCCGAAACCCTTCTCTATATGCTATGAAAATGGCTCTGAAACGTTTTGTAGATACACTTAAGGAGAATAAAGAGGTTAATGAGCAGAAGATATCTCTAATATTAAAAGATTCCCAGCTTGAGATGATCAACGATGTAATCCTATTTACCTTTAAAAGGAAATTCTTCTCAGAGATATTTACACTACTGTTGAGAGAGCTTGGGGAGGGGCATTTCATACATTTCACACAAGGGAAGAGAGCGGTAACAGTGGTGATGGATAGGGTTGCATATAATAAAGTACGTAAGAGCATTAAACAAGAATATCTTATTGAGACTCTGGAAAACCAGAGTGCAGTTATTTTAGTCAGTCCCTATGACATAATTACTACACCGGGAGTCGTCAACTATATTACAAGCACACTCTACTATAGTGGTGTAAATATCACGCAGATTATCAGTAGCTATGTTGATACAATAATCATTGTTGATAAAAAAGATGGTGTGAAGACATACTCCCTGATAGAGAGTGTAATTAGGAGGTTTAGAGGAGAGTAAAAAGATTGTCGCCAAAACACTTTAAATCCTCTTAAACCCAGAGGCTATTATCATAGAGCCAAAAGCATACTCCTCTAATTTTGTGTTTACAAAGAATTTTCTGATTATCTTCTCCAATATAGTATTAGGGGGAAGTTCCTCTACTGTTCTAGATAGTTTATTCCATGGGTTCCTAATGTTTCTATAGTAGAAACTTGCGATGACGGGGACGATTATATCCAGATATAGTTTAAGGATATGTTGAAAAACTTGGGAGGCTGGTTTTCCAATATCCACATCAATTAAAAACCCTCCTCTTTTGACTGTTCTGCTTAAGCTATACATTGCTTTAAGAAGGTCGATTGAGTCTCTAATGGCATAAGCGCTGAAAATCCCATCGAAACTCTCTTCTCTAAACGGGGGATTCTCGAAAATACCTATAACGAAGTCGATATGTCCCTTCTCATCAACATTAAACCTTCTTCTCGCTATATCTACAAGGGCATAACTTGCATCTAAACACACTACATAACTGCTTCTATGGTTATCTATAATGGCCTTAGTCAAGTCACCTGGTCCACTTCCGGCATCTAGAAAATTTGTTCCGTCCTTAATCTTCCTAACTCCTTTTCTCCTTAGATATTCTGATAAGCCAAGGCTGATTGCACGGTTAACCTTTGTATATAGATAACTTGTCTCCTCGATGCTTCTAATTATCTCTCTCCACTGGTCTTTAAGACCAAATCTAGGCCGCTGATGTTTCTGCAAGTTGCTTCAGCCTCCTGAGTCTCTTCACCATATTGGGATGTGTGCTGAACAGCTCGAATAATCTATCCATTAGTGTCAGGCGTCGGTTCAATATATCCTCGACCAGCTTATCCTCCCTATAATATAGGGCTCGGGTGTCTACTCTATATGTATCTGGATCCGCGATGAGTAGTGCCTTGAAGCTACTGGATGTGATTGTCTCCTTCTTCTTATACTTCTGCTCCGTATATGCAGCTATCTTGGCTAATGCATGCATCAGTTTCTCAGCGCCCTGTTCTATCCTCGTAGCTGCTTCATAATCTGCATAGTACTCTCTCAACCTACTAAATCCAAGGAGTATCAAATTTAGGATGAAATAGAATACGAGGGATAATATTCCGATGGCCATAAATATTAGGGGGCTACTATCCCTATCTCGGCCTCCGCCAGTGAAATAAAGTTGATATAACGCCATTCTAGATATCAAGTAGAAGACGGAGGGGAGGACAGACAAAAACATCATTATAGAGACATCTCTATGCGCTACATGACCCATTTCATGGCCTACTACAGCCTCAACCTCATCTTTATCGAGTGTATTGAGCAGTCCTCTTGTCACAGCCACCTTCTTTTTACCAAATACCCCTCCATATGCAAATGCGTTTGGCACATCTATATCCGCGATCATGACCTCAGGCTTCTTTATACCCATTTTTTTAGAGAGTTTTTCAACAACTTCATGGATATAAGGCGCCTCATCCTTAGGCAGAGGCTTCACTTTATACATAGACTCAATTATTTTAGGTGCAAGTATCCACTGAACCAAGTTGAATAAAACTGCCAAGGTTATCCCCATGTAGAGGCCCCACCCCAGATAGTCAGATAGCATGATTATTGCTAGAGTCGATAACCCTATGAAAAGAGCTAGGGTACCAATCAT
>JALTNJ010000138.1 GCA_027000765.1 Nitrososphaeria archaeon
CTCGCCTCACTAGGGGATGAGATATCTGGCTCGGTAACGATCTCGATCAACGGGTTTCCGGAGCGGTTATAGTCTATCAAGACAACGGTTGACTCACCCATTCCAGATGGGTGGACGAGCCTGGCAGGATCCTCTTCTATATGTATCCTCCTGATTCTAATGCGTTTACCATTGGATATTGTTAGATATCCACCGACTCCAAGTGGAAGATGCCCACCTCCCATAAACTGTGTAATCTGATAGCCTTTAGGTAGATCTGGATAGAAATAGTGTTTCCTATAAAATTGGAGCCTCTCACTAATCTCGGAGTTAAGTGCCTTAGCGACTCTAACTCCTAGTACTATAACCTTCTTATTAGGCTGTGGAAGGGCTCCTGGAAGACCTAGGCATACAGGACATACATATTGATTCGGCCTCTCAGGTTTATGCCTGGATGTGTTTAGGCAGGAGCAGAATAACTTGGTTTCGACACTGGTTACAGGAACATGGACTTCAAGCCCAATCTTAACTTCCGTATATTCAATAATCTACCACCCCTATGGCTCCCAATACTCTTCTTCAACACCCTCCTTCAAATTAATATACCTTGCTAAAACAAAAAACAAGTCACTCAATCTATTTAAATATGGTATTACAAAATCATGTCCTTCTATATCCTCCTCCCTATATAAGGTTACGATACGTCTCTCGACC
This sequence comes from Nitrososphaeria archaeon, assembly GCA_027000765.1. Classification (GTDB taxonomy): domain Archaea; phylum Thermoproteota; class Nitrososphaeria; order Geothermarchaeales; family JDFR-13; genus Geothermarchaeum. Next base: position 694 of record JALTNJ010000138.1, read on the forward strand.
CTTCTACAAATCGCCCTTGCAACGTGTAATAATGAGGCTGTTAAACTGCCTCCAAGTATGAGAAACTTATTCAGTGGTTTAAGCTTAGCCTCATACTTGTCTATGGTCTCCTCAATTCTCTTAACATCATCTTCTCCTATATCCCTACATTTCTTCATAACCGTGGGACTATAGCTACAGACAATCTCCGAGGACAGCCTCAGAAGATCCTCCTGAATTTCCGTTAATAAATTCACCATGGAATCGTCTTGAGAAACGGATTTTATGTATCCTAGAAATGCATTTAACTCGTCTAGAGAGCCTAAAGCCTCTAGAAGCGGATGGTCCTTTGGGAGTTTAACTCCACCGATGATCCTAGTATATCCCTTGTCACCTTGCCTAGTATATATTGTCATAACGTATAAAATATTGTTATATGAGAATTTAAAATTTGGGTGGAGTGTTATGGATATTCGACGTTCCCATACTGCTGAGCACATATTCATGAGGGCATTATATCAAGTGAACCCTACTGTAAGAGTATTGAAGGTAGTTCATAAAATGGATGTGAATCATGTGTTTCTAGAAGCTGAGGAGCTTAATTGGGAAGATATAGTGAAGGCCTCTGAGATAGCGAATATGATTATTTTAGAGGACCGTCCCGTGTATATAGAGTACTTCGATTCATTTGAGGAGGCTAAGGAGAAGTACCCTAGTTTAAGGGCATATGAAGAAAGGATAAGCCCTCCTATCAGGGTCGTGGTTGTAAAGGACTATGACTATGCTGCCTGTACAATGCCTCATGTGGATAGGACAGGTAAGTGTATATTCTTTCTACCCATTGCATTTAGAAAAGCGAAGAAAAATAGATATGAAATTGATTTCCTAGTTGGCGAACAAGCTATTGAGAGAGCCTTACATACTCAGGCGACTATTCACAGAATATTCCTACTCACAGGGGGAAGTAATAAGAATATTGTCGATATAATAAGGAAGGTCTATGAGGAGGAAAAGATTCTGGGTAGAAAGGTTAGGAGGCTTACAAGAAAAGTATTTGAACTCTCTCCAGTGATACGGGGTAAATATGAAATTAAGACCATTGTCGCGGATGAAATCGATATGGATGAGATTGGGTATATGGCGAGTAAATGGCTCGAAGATGGAGAGAGAGTCGTTATTGCAGTGGAGACCAGTGGTGATAGAAACAGGATTTTAATAGCGTGTTCAGATAAGCTCGGGCTGGATTTGAGAAACATCGCTAAGGAATTATTTGGAAGATTTGGAGGTAGAGGCGGTGGAAAAAAGAATTGGATAATGGGATATGTGGAGACGTTAGACGGGTTGATAGAGCATTTCATAGAGTCTTTATAGTCAGGTAGAGAATAGGTTGGTTAATTAAGTTGGGGATACGCCATATCTCCTACATTTACATGAATAACTCTCTATGAGTTTCCTTAAGGACAGGGATACTTTAGACTTGGTGAGAGTAGGGTCAATGATCTCATCGATATAGCCTTTTTCGTATCCCGCTTCTGGCTTCTCGATCTTCTCTCGATATTCTTCGATAAACATCTGTCTATGACGAGGATCACACTTATCCCTGTGTTTTCCATAGAGCACTTCATAGGCCTCTTCAGCCCTCATTACGCCTAAAGACGCAGTGGGCCATGAAATCACGTATCGGTTACCTAAGTTTTTACTCCCCACCGCAATATATCCCCCGCCATATGCATTCCCGATTATGAGCGATACCATTGGTACCCTAGCATTTGCATATGCATAGAGGAGTTTTGCAACATGTCTTATCATGCCTCTATGCTCCTCCTCTACGCCTAAAAGGAAACCAGGGGTGTCTACGATAGTTAATATAGGTATGCTAAATGCATCGCAGAAGGAAATGAATCTAGCTGCCTTTACCCCAGCCCTGGAGTCTAGGCGGCCTTCGTAATGCATTCTATTGTTAGCCACGATTCCTACAACCATGCCGTCTACCCTGCCGAAACCTACTACAATATTCTGGGCATATGCATCTTGTATCTCAAGGAAACTCTCTTTATCAAGTAGGTATCCTATTATATCCCGTACATCGAAAGATTCTCCTTTAGCGACTAGCTCAGAGTATAACTCCATCTCTTTTATACGCCCAGCATTGCCCTCCTGCATATCGTGAGGCGGGCATTCTCTACAGCTTGTGGGGAGAAATGATATTAATTTTTTAACCTTGTCCATCGCCTCGTATTCATCGCTTCCGAGGAGATGAGCGACTCCACTTATAGCCAAATGTATATCTGGACCCCCTAACTCCTCAGGGCTAACATCTTGACCAGTAACTCTTCTAACTACTCTAGGGCCGTTTACAAACATATAGCTTATTCCCTTAACCATGCAGATGAAGTCGGTTAGGGCAGGGCTATATACTGCACCCCCTGCACTAGGGCCCATAATAAGACTTATTTGAGGCACTTTCCCCGAAGCCTCTACTATCTTTCTAAATATCATGGCGTATCCTTCTAGGCTATCGACACCTCCCTCAATTCTAGCGCCTCCTGAGTCGATCATTCCCACAATGATACCTCTATTATTCAGCGCCTCATCTATTAGATGGACAATCTTTTTTGCATGAGCCAGATCTACACTACCGCCTTTATAAGTGAAATCCTGTGCATATAAATACACGGGTCTCCCGTTTACAAGGCCCTTACCCGTCACTACTCCTACATCGGCATTTGGGTCACCAAAATCTAGTTCTGTAAAACTACCTTTATCGAAGAAGTATTTTATCCTTTCAACTACATGTAGCTTCCCTCTCTTATGCTGTTTTTCTATCCTTTCAATAGGATAACGTTTTGTTAATCTATCGATGTCAGGGCTTAATTTATCCACTTTAACCAACCAAATAATTTTTTGAAGAACCAAATATTAATATGAGAATCTGGATAATACAATATCTGGCGTCTATCTGAGTATAAGGGGATAATATGGCCTCGGGAGTTTTTGATAAGAAGGAATTCAATGTTTATAAGAGGATTAGTGAGTTCATTGAGAGGAATTCTGGTGGTGATGCTGGAGCCATAAATATCTTCATTGGAGAGGTTAAGAAGAAGGGTAGGAGAGAGAGGGTTAAAGCACTGTATCTAGAGGCCTATAAGGAGGTAGCTAACAAGGCTATAGAGGAGATATGCGACAAGCTGAGAAAAAAGTACGGTCTTGTTGATATCGAGATAGGACATGGATTGGGTGAATATGAAGTAGGTGAGGCTATAGTCTATGTAGCTATTGCTGCGACAAGTAGGAAAGAGATGTTCCCCGCTATGAAGGAAGCGATTGAAATGTATAAGAAGATCCCACCCATTTTCAAGAAAGAGATATATGAAGATGGAAGTAGTGAATGGATATAGTATGGCTACATGGTTATGTAATAGAGTTCTTAGTTAGTATATAGGGTTTAATTGTTTAAACAGCGATATATTAATAATTAATAGAATTAATTAAATTATGGTGTAAAAAATTGACTTATAAGGTTGAGATTAGATGGCATGGCCGTGGTGGACACGGCCTGGTCTCAACATCGAATCTCCTCTGTGAAATGGTGGTTAGAAAGGGCTACTATGCACAGTCCATTCCTATATTCGGTGCTGAGAGGAGAGGTGCACCTACACAGGTATTTACGAGGATCTCGGATAAACCGATTAGAAAGAGAAGTGAGATTAAGAACCCTGATATAGTGGTTGTGACTGACCCTAGCCTATTTAACATCATAGATCCTCTACACGGGTTGGTTAATGGCGGCATAGTGATAGTAAATGCAAACAGAGAAACCGAGGTACCGTTGGGCGAGGGCTTCAAGTTAATCAGAGTGAATGCTGTGGAGATATCTCTTAAATCTGGCTTAACAGTTGGAGGTATCCCAGTAGTCACCATCCCACTTATGGGAGCTCTTATGAAGGTCCTTGGAATAGTAGATATAG
>JALTNJ010000139.1 GCA_027000765.1 Nitrososphaeria archaeon
TGATAGCTAAGTTAATTGTGGGGTGATTTAGATGGCTGAACATCCAAATTATTTCTCTATAAAATATTGGCTTACCACGACGAATCATAAGGATATTGGTATACTATATTTCTTCACCTCTCTCTATTTCCTGATGGTGGGAGGCACATTAGCCCTGCTGTTCAGGCTCCAGCTGGCGTTTCCATGGATGAATATCCTTGATGCGTCGGCCTACAACCAGGCTGTGACGATGCATGGTCTGATAATGGTGTTATGGGCTGTATCCCCCCTAAGCTTTGCCTTGGCAAATTATCTAGTTCCTCTCCAGATCGGTGCGAAGGATCTCGCGTTCCCGAGATTAAATGCGCTCAGCTATTGGCTATACCTTTTTAGCGGATTGCTCGCCGCAATAACGTTCTTCATACCCGGTGGTGCACCCGATGTTGGCTGGACATACTACGCCCCCCTATCTACAGCTAAATTCTCTCCTCAGCCTGGGGTTACCTTGGCCGGTCTAGCCCTTGTAATGCTTATAATGTCTATTACCGTTGGAACAATTAACTTTATCGTTACGGTAAGTATTATGAGGGCTCCAGGGCTCGGGTGGAGCAAGATTCCGATGTTTACCTGGTCAATATTGTTTACAGTCCTTATTATGCTCTTCGCCTTTAGTCCTCTCGCTACTGGGGTGTTGTTACTGGCTGTAGATAGAGTATTTGGAACAGCATTTTATACCTCCCCAGAGGGAGGAGCTTTCCTGTGGGGGCATCTATTCTGGTTCTTCGGGCATCCAGAAGTATACATTGTCTTGATGCCAGCCCTCGGCATCATTGGAGATGTGATAGAGACCTTCACTAGGAAACCACTCTTCGGTAGGAAATATATCCTTATAAGCATGGCTTCGGCATCTTTCATAAGCTTTGTAGTATATGTCCACCATATGTTCAACACAGGTATGAACCCAATAGTTAGAGAGATAATGAGTGTAACTACAGAGTCAATATCTGTTCCCTTTGGCGTAATAATGCTCTCCTTCATATTCTCACTATATAAAGCCAGGATAAAGATTACAACGCCATTCCTATTCGCGGTAGGATCTATATTCCTATTCATAATAGGTGGTATAACAGGTGTCTTCAACTCTTCAATTCCTTTGAACCATCTCATTAGAGGTACATACTGGGTTGTAGCACACTTCCACTATGCGATGGTGGGAGCCGCACTATTCGGTTTACTAGCTGGGCTATACTATTGGTATCCGAAAATGACTGGTAGGATGTATAATGAGAGGTTGGGTAAGCTCCACTTCCTAATATCATTCATAGGTTTCAACATACTATACCTACCAATGTTCCTAATCTATGAGATGCCTAGAAGGATATATACCTACTCAGTCCCAGAATGGATTCCATTGAACCAGGTAGGGACGCTGGGAGGATACATCTTTGGAATATCGTTCATACTATTGGTATACAATTTCTATAAGAGTTACAGAGTGGGTCCTCCGGCTGGTAATAATCCATGGGGAGGATGGACACTTGAATGGCTAACTACATCACCCCCTCCACCACATAACTTTGATTTCGAGCCTGTGGTCTCAGGCGACCAAGTAACTCTCTATACGAATGGAGGGCATCCAGAGCCCCATGTAGAGCATCATACATCACTTCCTATGTATATTGCCTTCTCACTATTCGTCACATTTTTAGGTTTGATAGTCGGCCTACCAGTGTTTATCCTAGGAGTGTTATTGACAGTAGCTGTGCTGGGGAAGTGGGTCTGGAGTGATGTGCTGGACAAGTTTGTAATACCTGAGCCTGCTAAGAGTGAGAGATGGCCCTTCGAGAGAACAAGTAAGATTAAGTTTGGTGTATGGATGCTGGTCATCACAGAGGCAATGCTCTTCGCTGGTTTAATCGGTGCTTACAGCTTGATAAGGTTTAACATGATTGCTGAGTGGCCTCCGGGACCTGTAGTCCACGATGTAAGGCTTGGAGGAATAAATACAATAATACTGTTAACGAGTAGTTTAACAGCGGCCCTTGCAGTGGTCTATTCAAAAATGGGTAATTTGAGGAATGTACTATATTCTCTACTAGCTACTCTTGGGTTGGCCGGGCTCTTCATGGCTGTAAAGGCTGTGGAGTGGACAGAGCTGTATATGGAGGGATTCACCTTGACAAGTGAGTTGCCAGCATCGGTGTACTATGTATTGACCGGTGTCCATGCTGCCCATGTTACGGCTGGTATGATAGCGATTCTATATCTCATAGCTAAAATAGTTAAAGGGAGGTATAAGCCGGGTGAATATGAGGGTATCGAGAGCTTCGGAATATATTGGCACTTCATAGACATCGTCTGGATCTTCCTGTTTGCATTATTCTATCTGTTATGAGGTGATATGTATGGAGAATGGAAATGCTGTTAAATTGTATACGGTCATCTGGGTATTACTTGTTGGTTTAACTGTAGTTGAGGTGTGGATGGTAGCCATGGCGTTCCCGCCACTATACATTCTCTTTGGTGTCTTAGGACTAGCTGCTATAAAGGCTACTTTCGTAGCGCTTTACTATCAACACCTCAAATACGATGATCTAGCAATTAGCTGGTTTTACCTGATGGCTCTCTTCTTTGCATTGTTAATCGTTATGGTGTTTACAGGAGGTAGTGGAGTATGGCCACCTCAATGAAGCAGGTATTGATAGTCTTAATAGCTGTGGCGGTCATTATAGACATAGCAATTATATCGGTACTGCTATTCGATCTCCAGCCTAAGCTGGGGGCTACAGTTAATTTAGAGCCGAATGTAGAGGTTACGTTGTATGGTGGAGAGATAACTACTGATGAGGGTATAAGATATGGATATGGATTCTCTCCCGATGAAATAGTATCTCCAGGTCCAGATCTAGAGTTTAAACAAGGTGATGTCGTCCGCTTCATATTTAAGAATGTAGGGCAAGTTCCGCATACCCTTGCAGTTGTTCTAAGGGTGGACCCTGTCAATCCGGAGTTGTTAGATGGCTATGATACTGGTAATGTACTCCCAGATCAAGATGCTATACTAGTTGTACAGTTTAACCAAGCAGGTACACTTCAATATCAATGTACCGTTCCTGGACATTCGGATCTAGGTATGTGGGGTAACATAACCATCACCCCCTAAACTTTTTATAAACGTTCTTTATGTGGATGTAAATACCTCTACTTAAATCTTCTTTTTTGCTTTTTCAATATGACATGGTGGGTGAAAGGAAACTCTATATAATATTGGCAGCTTTGATTGTAATAGGCGGTGTAGGGGTCTTCTTCATATATAATAATACATTCTCACCGATACCGACCCAGTTTCGTGGAAATAGATATTTAAACCCTATTGTAGCTCCTGATTTTGAGTTAATCGATCAGTATGGCCGTCCATTTAGGTTGTCAGATTTTAAGGGTAAGGTAATCGCCATAACCTTTATCTATACCCACTGTCCCGATATATGCCCCGCGATCTCAGCTGGTTTTCACCAGCTTATAGGTCTGCTGGAGGATAAGGGCTTGGATGATGATGTAGTGCTAGTTATGGTGTCTGTGGATCCGGAGAGGGACACTCCTGAGAGGCTTAGGGAGTGGATGGAGCTATATGGTTTGGAGAAGGCCTATTTATTAACTGGTGATTACGACGAGGTTAGTAAGGTTTGGAAGGCATATGGTGTGTTTGTGGATAAGATTGAGGTTGAGGATCCAAATCTTGGGTATGGAGTTGCTCACACGGGTATTGTATATCTCATAAATAAGGATTTTGAGATCGAGGTATTCTTTCTCGGAGCTCCCCCACAATGGAGTGCTGAAGACTTGTTTAATGATATCCAAATATTAGTTGCCAGGCCTAGTGAGTCCTAACCTCTTAATTTTGCCGTCTAGATAGATTATAACCCCGATGTTAATAATGATACCTATTAAAAGCAGTGCATTCATCAAGGTAGTATAGACAGCCGAGAGACCGAGTAATGACCCGGTAGAGGCTGATACGAGTACAGCTGCTAATGTCATGAAGGCTGTAAAGCCGCAGGATGGACATGAGACCGCCGAGGAGGCGACGGTTGAAAAACCTATGACCGTCAAGGTAGTGCCCAAGGCTGTTGTCCCCTTCTCAATTCTACATTTACCCTTTGTTAGATTCACAAAATATTTTAGTCTAGTAAAGACCATGCCGGTTATCAATGCAGATATCATTGAGAGGAGTATGGTTGACACATCATAGATGACCACCCAGTAGGTATCGCCTGATGTAACTACATTTACAGATTGGAAATATTGATTGTATTTTATCGCGATCCAGAATATCGGGTTTACAGGTGGTTCTCCATATTGTATATTATCAGGAGGCTTGCCCCATCCCGCTATGACGTTTAACTCCTGAGTAATTAGGATTTGGATTAGAAATGGTGTAAAGATATTGAGTAGAAATATTGCAAGACTAATGGTAAAGAAGAACTTCTTATGTTTGTTTATAGATTCTATTGTGTAGTAGCTTATCTCGCTAAATCTAGATAGTATATTCATCGTTCATCATATAAACATCTGGAATGTTATTTAAATAACTTAGTATGGAATATTGATTGAATAATCTATGTGCCGGGATGCCCGAGAGGACCAAGGGGTCGCC
>JALTNJ010000140.1 GCA_027000765.1 Nitrososphaeria archaeon
TGTATGCAGTCTCTGTTAATAACCTTGTAAAATACTATGGCTCATTCCAAGCAGTTAAAGGAATATCCTTCAGGTTTGAAGAGGGTATTATATATGGGTTAATTGGGCCAAATGGCGCCGGGAAGTCGACGACCCTGAAAATATTAGCCACCCTCCTTACTCCAACTGGGGGCGAAGTGGAGATATTTGGTTATGATGTTAAACGTGATGCCAATAAAGTTAGGAGTCTAATAGGGTATCTGCCTGAGGAGGCTGGTGGATACAAGTATTTAACTGGATATGAATATTTAGAGCTTAATGCAAAGCTATACTCACCTGATAACTATATGGAGATCGTGGAATATGGAGCTAAGCTTAGTGGACTTGGAGAAAGGCTTTATAACAGGATAGGTGAGTATAGTAGGGGAATGGTTAGACGCCTATTACTTGCTAGAGCCCTTATGATAAGGCCTAGGCTAGCGATTTTGGATGAGCCTACCTCTGGAATGGATGTGATTCACGCTACCCAGATTAGGAAGATGATCAAGGAGATTGTTAATGAGGGCGTGACAATCCTCTTATCAAGCCATAATATGCTGGAGGTACAGTATCTATGTGACGAGTTATCACTCATATCCGATGGTGTTATAGTCGCCAGTGGGACTCCAAATGAGATCATGGATGCAACTGGAACAGATAACCTGGAGGATGCGTTTATCGAGGTGATCAAAAATAAATAGCCTACTAATTCTTGTTAAGAAGGAGATAAAAGAGACCATTAGAAATCCTCGGTTCCTAGTTTTCACGATAGTCCTCCCCCTGATACTATATCCAGTTATGGGCTTCATCATAATGGGTGCCATGTCTACAGCCACGGAAAAAGTTAAACACGGTACTATAGGAATCATAGATGAGGATAACTCCGAGCTAAGCAGTACCTTAATAAACTTTATCAGAATGAGTGGGATGAATGTCGTCCAAGTAACTGGGGATGTTCTTGAGAATCCCCCTGAGAGTTTGTTAGCCGTGATAATTATCCCCAAGGGATATGGTGAGAACATCCTTAATGAGACCCCGCCGAATATTACGATCTACACGTTCCTACAAGGCATAAACGTTGGGGAACAGGGTGTCATGGGTGTTGTGTCATCAGTGATCGAGTCTTATAAAAACTTTCTAAAAAGCTATATTGCGAAACGACATGGAGTAAATCCAGAGATAATTTCTAACCCTATTACGGAGGATATACATATATATGTCCGTTCATGGGAGAGGGAGTTCACCAGCCAGGAGCTTAATACAATTACTATGCAGGTAATGTTCTGGCCATGGCTAATATTCTCATTAGTAGTCTCTGTTGTCCAGTTATCCGCCACGTTTCTAAGTGAGGAGAAGGAGCAGAAGACCCTAGAGATATTATTAACACTACCAGTTAGAAGAACTATAATCCTATTTAGTAAGGTTCTTGGAAGTGGTGTCCTAGCTATTCTAGCTACTATCTCATATACCGTCGGCTTCATCGTATATATAATGGCCTTCTCCGGCTATCTGGAGCAATACGGTATGTCTATATCGATATCTATGGATCCATTTTCAATTATCCTTATGGGAGTTATCTTCTTCCTCTGCCTCCTATTCAGCTCTGCATTAGGTCTATCTATATCCGTGTTGGCTCAGGATACAAAGAGTGCTGAGAGCCTGGCTAGTACAGTGATCTTTCCCATAATGATAATCGCCTTTGTAATAATGTTCTTAGACATCTCAAGTTTACCAATATATCTTCAGCTCCTGATCTACATCATTCCATATACTTATCTCATGGAGGGAATCAAGTATATGTTCATCGGTAGATACGAAGTCTTCCTAGCAGGCATCGCGGTAAACCTGATCGGCGCCCTAGTCATGCTAAGTATAGTATCCAAGATATTCACTTCTGAAAGGATCCTCACTATGAAGGTGAGATTCGGTAGGAGAAGAAAGAAGAGGGAGTAGAAGCTAACCAAACTGTAAATATACTCCATATCCACCAGGTGGATAACTCCATTTAACAGAACCATGGGTACAGGCTATCCTACAGGCTCCGCATTCAAAGCAACCCTCGTAGTTAAAGGACACTTTACCCTCCTCATTTAAGGTATATAGCCCGGCCGGACATACTTTTGTACAGTATTTCTCGACACATTTATCACATTTCTCTGGGTCTATCGTTATATGAGGCTCTTCATGTATGACAAACTTGACTAGTGTAAGCCTTTTTTCTACACTAAGCCTATCACTCACTATATACCACCCCTAGCAGCCCATAGATCCTTGAGTAGAGTGATTAGGGACACCCTATCTTTAGTAGCTTCTTTCAACGCCTCATATGCACGTATAGGCATCTCATCCACGGTATAGATTCGTCTTAAGACATCACATAGCATAGATGGGTAGGTAGTGTATAGTCTCTCATTTGAGAGGAACTTAGGTGTATTTCTAAATTTGCGTAACGCCTTTGATACTATACTCTCATCCAACAACTTCTTATAATATGATAACGCTTCCTCCGAAGTATCTCCTTTTTCATGAGCATTAACGATGGTTTCAGCAGCTAGTCTCCCAGACTCCATGGCGAAATCCACTCCCCGGATAGTGAATCCAGTGTTTAATAATGTCCCTGCCGCATCGCCGACAATGAGGTATCCCCCTCCGTAAGGCTTATCTAGTAATCCTCCAAAGCCCTCTTCACTAACTAGGTGTGCGGAATACTCGACTAGAGTGCCTCCCTCTAGCAGTCTCCTTATATATGGATGCATCCTCAGGTCCTCCACGATCTCCCTCATATAAGTATCTCCCACTCTAGCATGTTCTATCTTTATCACTGCTCCGATGGTAACATATTCCTTCATTGTATATAGGAATCCGCCGCCCTTCACGATGTTTAATGGATATCCTAGAAAGAATTGTGCGACGCCCTCATCATCTGAAACACTGAACCTTTCATTAATCAAATTCTTACCTAGCTTAACCACTTCTTTAATCCCTACTGCTACAGCCTCTGGTGTATGCATTCTTCTAAATCCATATTTTTCACTTAGGAGGGTGTTGACTCCTTCAGCTACAACCACATAGTCGGCCAGTATCTTTTCTCCCTCAGCAACCACACCTTTAGCCACGTTATCCTCGAATATTATCTCTTCAACTTTTACACCAGGTATGATAGAAGCCCCTTCATTTTCTACTCTCTCACCAAGCCATGAAACAAATTTAGATAGGAATGCCGTGAAGCTATCAAACCCATCAATATCATCATATTTCCTATATTCTATGGTCACTCCATCCTCCTTACATAGAAAGCTTACCCTCTCGCTTCTAACCCATCTCTCGATTGGAGCTTCATTTCTCCATCCATCGAAATATTTATCGAGGAAGTATGAGTATATCCTACCGCCAAATACATTCTTAGCGCCTAACTCCGGACCTCTTTCAATTACCAGTGTCTCCAGTCCTTTCTTAGCTAAGAAGTATGCAGTTGAAAGGCCTGCCGGACCTCCTCCTATTACTATTACATCGAATTTCTCCTCTGACAACTCTGTTCATCACCCTCCTCTAAGCTTCTCAAGTATCTTTGGAATAACCTTATACAAGTCGCCTACTACTCCGTAGTCTGTCTCTTCAAATATAGGTGCATTAGGATCCTTATTGATAGATATTATTATCTTAGAATTTCTAGCACCCATCATATGATGAGGCTGTCCCGATATACCTACTGCAATGTATATCTTGGGAGAGACAACGATGCCTGAGATACCTATCCACGAATCCGCCCATCCATAGTCTGCAGCAAGTGGGCGTGTAACACTCCATGCTCCTCCCAAGGCTTTTGCCAACTCCTTAATCATCTCCATATCCTTCTCATCCTTAATTCCCCTGCCAGCAGCAACAACCACATCGGCTTTAGTAGGATCGTTCTCACTTACTTCTTTAGGTTTAAACTCCGTCTCCACCCCATCTATCGAGATCCTTATCTCAACAATCTCCCCTGCCCTATCCTCAAAACTCTCCAGCTTGAAATATCCAGGGGATATGCATATCGAGAGAGGTGGATGCATCCTCAATCTAGCCTTCGCTGTTCCACCATATACTAGTCTCTCTAAAACCATAGATTCTCCATTTAATTCTATATTGATTACGTCACTTATCCCGGCTGCGTCAGTCAATCCCATGAATGTCCCTGCAACAGCTCTACCCTTATTCGTAGAAGGGGCTAGGAATACATCAGGTCTGTATCCATCTAGTACAGTTCTAATAACCTCTCTAATCATGTTCAACTCAAATGTCTCTACATTGGCGAGGTACACCTTATCGAATTTCTTTGCTGCGGCTTCAGCCAACTCCTTATTTAGGATAAGAGCGGTTATCTCACCCTCAAAGGCTTTAGCTGCTCCTAAAACCTGTTCTACCCAGTCCTCATCAGGAATATATGCGAGTATCTTCATCCTAGACCCCCTCCTTCAAGACCTTTATAATATTCTCGACAGCCTCAGTAAGCTTATCATCTGTATCTGCTTCCCATACCAATTTTTTCCTAGGCACAATGTATTTTTCTACTCCTAAGATATCAACCCTATCTAC
>JALTNJ010000141.1 GCA_027000765.1 Nitrososphaeria archaeon
CTGAGTGTATTTTACTATTATGGCAGTGATTGGAATACGGGATTTAGAGAAGGTTTTCCGGGATTATCAAGAGGAGCTGGATTGGAAACATGTCATGAATATTATTAGCAAGATAACCTCTTTTAGAGATAATGCTCTTGGATTTAGGCTGGCGGGGGGAGATGCTGAACATAAGCTGGCTAAGTTTATTTATAGCGAGTTTAAGAGAATTGGCGTCGATGAAGTTGAATTACACGAGGTTCCTGTAGATAAATGGATATTTAAGAAATCCTGGGTTTCGATTGAAGCTCCGGCTAAAGGGATAATCGAAGCCACAGCATATGCAGGCCATAAACCAGGGGTGGTTGAAGGAGAATTTATATACGTTGGTAGGGGAACAATAGAGGATTATAGGAATAGAGATGTTAATGGGAAGATCGTGCTTATCGAGATAGACTCCTCCCTGTATAATTCGACTATATTACCGATTTATGAGGCTCATATACGTGGTGCCAAGGGTGTGATAGTTACGCATCATAAATCTTCAGGTGTTTCATCGGAGCTTGATGACACTAGATATACCTCCGATGGAGAATATTTCGACGGATTTCCAGTCGTTGTACATATCTCAAGGGGGGACTTCCGTAGAATATTGGAGTTGCTTAAAGATGGAGAAGTCTGGGGATCGATAGGTATTGAGGCTTCAACTGATGAGGGATATGGATATAATGTAATCGGGATAATCCGGGGAAAAGACGAGGATAAAATCATTCTATCTGCCCATCACGATGCCCATTACATAGGGGCTGTGGATAACGCCTCCGGCGTTGCACTACTATTATCCCTAGCAGAGGCATATATAGGGAAAAGCGAAAAATTAGATAAAACGCTTGTATTTGTGTCGTTTACTGCAGAGGAATATGGTAAAATAAATACGATATATGACTATTTGATTGGAAGCTATTATTTCTTCAGAGATAAGATAAAAGACCTGAGAGACACATGGCTATATCTGAATTTTGATGGTGTTGGAGAGTCGGGTGGACCGATAGGCTTAATATACACGCCAGAAGTCGAGGATTTCCTAATGGGGATAGTGAGAAAGATATCTGGCCAGTTGAAGAGTGGAGTCAGTTTAAGCGATAGACCAAGTCTATGGCTTGATCAATGGCCGGGTGTATACCATGGCCTAAGTAGTATTGCGTTAACCAATAGAGGGCATACAGAGTTCTATAGTAAATACTATCATACCCATAGGGATATTCCTGCTTTATTGGATGTGGATATCTTCAGATCATTCTATGGATTTACACGGATGGTAATAGATACAATAGACTCAATGCATATACCCCCATATAATATTGGGAGAATCGGATCAAAGATAATGGGAGACCTCAATAAAACCCTGGTGAAGAGGATAGGCAGAGAAGATTTTCTCCATATAATCAGTAAGTTAACAGCTGAGGGTGAATTTTTATATGGATTAATAAGCGGATTAAATAGAGGAGATGAGGTTTTCAACGAATCTAAGATGAGAATGCTGAGGAAGAGTATACTAAAGATTAGAAAGATAATTTTGAAAAACCTATTTTATATAGATGGGTTTAACCCTGGGGCCGTAGATCCGGTTTATGTTCACCAGCCTCTACAAGAGCTTATAACTATATTAAAGAGACTTCTTAGTGCTATAGATAACGGAGAACAAGAATCTATTCGTAAATCCATCGAGAGATTACCAAGTCTAAGTTGGGGACGCTTCTTCTCAAGAGAGACTTATAGGTGGATGCTTATCAAATCCAGTGACGAGCATTATTGGTCTAAAAATAAAGTATTAGAACCCATTGACCTATATACAATACTAGATGAATTGAGGAGTAAAAGTGATATAAGGCCCTTGACAGAGGATTTAATATATGTCTCTGAGAAGAAGATGTCAAGGGTATTAGCATCTGAAGGGGAAAGACTATCTTTTGTTACTGAGATTATATCCTCCCTGAATCAAATGATTCTTGAGGAAATGGATTTTTTTGGAAATAAAAAGAATACGATATAGAATATGCTATAGTAGCTGTAGCGATGGTTGCTGGAGAAACACTATCTATATTAGAACATCCCTTTTCTAAGAGTATTAGTGAAAAGCATTGGATAAGGGAGATGCCTATAAGGCGATAGCATTATTTGGATTCGTAAGCCTATTGGGGGACGTCATATATGAGGGAGCTAGAGGGATAACCCCATCCTACTTAGGCTATTTAGGTGCATCTGCATTTGTAATAGGCCTTACATTCGGCTTAGGAGAATTCATTAGTTTTGGCCTCAGGATATTCAGCGGAGTTATCGCAGACAAAACCCGTGCATACTGGGCGTTATACGCCATGGGATACCTACTCGTTATAGCTATTCCTCTGTTAGCTATAGCGGATAGTTGGTGGATAGTAGTATTACTTATACTTATTGAGAGATTTGCCAAATCATTCAGAAGCCCTGCAAGAGATACTCTTCTCTCAATGATCTCTGAGGAAGTTGGGGCTGGGAAAACCTTTGGTTTCCATGAGCTTATGGATCAGATAGGCGCTGTCTTAGGACCAGCTACATTAGGAGTTATACTTCTATGGACAAGTGGAGACTATAAACTTGCCTTCACAGTACTTATAATTCCATATCTAGGACTGTTATTTGCTGTTCTTTATACCTATAGTAAGATCAGGCCATTAGTAGAACCAGCTATTAGAGAAGCTAGGCATATAGGCTTTGGGGAAATAGCTAGGGCACTCCCCATAGAATTCAAGATGTATATTTTGGCCGTGACATTAAATACAATTGGCCTCATACATTGGTCTCTAATACTTCATCAAGCTAGTCTAATAGAAGCTGTGTGGATGGTCTCATTTCTATATGTAGGAATCCAGTTGATAGATGCTGTTACTGCACCGGTATCTGGATACCTATATGATAAGATAGGTAGGAAGATCCTATTAGCCCCATTTCTACTCTCAATTATCCCTACGGCATTGACAATGATATCTGGATGGAGTAACCTGATAGTCGCAGGCGTATTTTTTGGTGTGGTATATGGTATGCAAGAATCTATTTATAGGGCTGCCATAGCGGATTTGGTTCCCGTTGAGGCGAGGGGATCTGCATATGGATTATTCAATGGCTTCTATGGCCTAGGGCTTTTAATAAGCGGCGGTGTCTTCGGATACATGCTGGTATCTGGGAATATCGTATTAGCGATATCATATAGTGTGGTATTACAGACTTTGGCTAGCATAATCCTGCTTAAATCCGTTAAATTGTTTTAAAATTCGTAAATCATCGAGAAAGATACGGATGTCAGGGGGAGAGCATGGAAATTGCGGAAATACCCCGTTCAGATACAATGGAAATATATAAATTTTGCTGGAAATTAGGTGCAAGACCATATGTATATAGGTACTTACATAAATCCTTTTTATTATTCTTAACGAGAGAAAGATTTATTTTACGAAAAAGGAAAAATATATAGTATGGTGTATATTATGAAGGACGTAAAGAGAATTTTTGTAATAGTGTTATTGTTAACGGGGTTGCTCTTCACAGTTACCGTGGCGACGGTGAACATTATTCTACCGATGTTTACCGATATGCCTAAAATGATCTTCGCGACAGACGGTGGTACTGAGACCACCGGATATGGAGATGAGTTTGAATTCCCTTGGGTACCGGGATAGTGTCCAAAGCCGTGGATTAGAAGAACACTCCCGATCTACAATTTTTATCAATGATTTAACTTTTTAATAAAACGTAAGTTTTTTCTATTTACTTAGTAATTTATATATAAGTTCCCACATTAAATTGTTTTATAAAATGAGCATCAGGAAACTATTGAATTTGAAATATGATTATATAGACCTAATGATAGTTGAGGCTTTAGCAAAATACAGCCCAAGAAACATATTCAAAATAGCCAGAGAACTCAATATGCCAGAGTCCACAGTCAGATACCGAATAAACATCCTAAGAAAGAAGGGTTTGTTGAGGCTGTATACTAATGTATATCACACAAACATTGGCCTTAAAAAGGCGGTGGTATTCGCAGACATTAACCCAAAATATTGGAGAAACGTATATGATTTCATGGATGCCAATGGCTACTGGCTGTATATGGTTAAGCTACATGGAAATAGAGAGACGATACATACGCTATATACGATACCAGTGGAGCACATCTCTAAACTAAATGACTTCCTAGACGAGATGGTCAATCTAGATATCCTTAGAGATTACAAAGTATATCACTCAACATGTTTCCATAGGGTAAACCCTACTACAACTTGGTATGACCTCAAAAACGAGACTTGGATATTCCCCTGGGAAAACATTATTAATGAAATTGAGGAGGCGGACACAAAACTACCAATTACACTCAAAGACCCAGAGAAATTCCCTATTAAAGCAGATGAGACGGATATTATGATACTAAGATATCTAGAACAGGACGCGACAATTTCATATACACAACTAGCTGAATACCTAGGTTCAACACCCCAGAATATCAGATATCACTTTAAACAGCATATAGAAAAGAATTTTCTGATAGAGGA
>JALTNJ010000142.1 GCA_027000765.1 Nitrososphaeria archaeon
GGTGTAAGGATATCATATAATCTATTTAGTATAGATACTTGTAGTTTAGAATATCTCTTATATACACTGTCGTTAATATATTCCCTTACCTCACCGATTCTATCAATATGTATCTCAGAAGAACATGGGGCGTCGAACAATACAGTCCTTACCCCTTCTATTTTAGGAAATCGTCTACCATCAAGTTTAGTTACAAGGATATTCGAGTAACCCATCCTATCTATATTCGAGACAAGCGCTTTGTACCTATTTGAATCCGGTTCATTTGCTATGACAACACTATTTTCATGGGAGAACTCAGCCATCATCAGTGCTTTACCACCAGGAGCCGCAGCAACATCTAGGCAGATATCCCCTAAGTATTTTCTCAGGATTAATGGTGGAATGAGGCTCGTAAGGTCCATTATATAATATAGGCCTAGGTGATAGTCCAGGGTCTTAGCTAATCTATCCTTTCCACTAAAGACTAGTAGCGCATCTTTATACCAAGGTAGTTCTCTAACCTCAATACTAAGATTCCTCAATCTACTTTTGATATAGCTGGTGGTGGTCCTAAGCCTATTTATTCTAATGACTCTAGTTGTATCTCTAAGTATCGTCTTTATAAAGTCATTATACTCGGGTATTATATCCCTATATTTTTCGAATATGAGTAGGGCTCCTTCTTTATTCTTCATCTTAGATCATTACCCATTAATTTAATAGAGTTTTATTATAACCAATTAACTGCTATTTTCTTCCCTCATGTTCTCTAAATCTGCCTTTTTTATAATTAGGTAACCAGAATCGCCAAGCCACTTTTTCTCTATCTCTAGAATCTTTATGGGATTTGAAAATGTCTTCGCGTCGAGGACATATGTCTCGTATTCCCCGCCTTCCCCAGTGGGGTTGAAACTATATTTTCGGCTTAGTCTAAGCAGCTCCTCAACATCTTTTTCATCATCTATCACCCATCCAAGATGTTCTTCAGCTAATCCCCATGCAGATACGCTTACTATCATGTACTTCATCCCAGCGTCTCTAAGATATCTGTATAGAAGCTCTTCCTGTTCCTCTCCCCATAATGGGGTATAGACTGTTAAGCCGACTTCCTCCGCTATTTTTAATACCCTCTTCCTCTGATATTCGCTGGCTATTGCCCCTACTACTACTCCCTCATACCCCTCTTTATACAGTATCTGGAAAGCCTTTTTTAGGTCTGTAAGCTCTTTCTCCTTAATACCCTCTGTACGGAATATTATGTGTCTCATCCCCATTGAAACAGCCTGTAAATAAGTCCATCTTACATTTATAGTGTGGAACATATAGCTATAGGGATTAGCCGAGATAAACGTCACTAAGGTATCTACTTTTTTCCCACCATCTAATGCCTCTATCACCGCCATGGTACTATCCTTGCCACCCGTGAACAACCCAAAAAATTTCATGGTATAATTAATTTATCCTGTATTAGATTTAACAGTTTTTATCCAGACCAAGTTATCAGGTAGAGACCTAGTCTATAATCAGCTTATTCGAAGTTTATACGTTGTGTTTACAATGTATACCAATTGTCAAAATTATATACCTATTTTCCATACTTAAAAAAATATATATTTTATATATTAGACTAAAGCACTATACATTTAAGATTATAGCCCACATCGTCGTAATAGTATTAGCGGTGATTTGAAAAATGCCAAAGATATCTATTATATTGTTCTCTGGTACAGTGGATAAACTGATGCCAGTTGGAGTACTTGCTTCTGCTGCAGCGGCCATAGGAATGGAAGTGGAGATCTTCGCTACTTTCTGGGGCCTACTCGCAATGAAGAAGGACATGGCTGAGAAGAACATGAAGATCAGTAAAGAATATGAAGAGATGGCCGAGATGATGTTTAAGATTATGAAAGAGAAGAATGTGCCTAGCTGGATAGACATGGTTAGAACAGCGAAAGAACTTGGTAACGTCAAGGTCTACGCATGTGCCATGACCTTCGACATGTTTGGAATGAAGAAGGAGGATCTCGTTGATATAGTAGATGAGATCGTCGGTGCAGGCGAGTACCTGGATAAAGCTAAAGAGGCCGACATTACATTGTTTATCTGAGGTGACCATATATGGATGTCAAGCCAGATAGGGTTATAGATGCTAGAGGCTCATTCTGCCCGGGTCCATTGATGGAGCTCATTAGGGCAATTAGAGACGCTAAAGTAGGTGAGGTTATAGCTGTATATTCCACGGACTCGGGAAGCAAGAGGGATATTCCACTTTGGGTTGAAAAAGCTGGTCATGAGTTAATCGGTGTTTTCGAGAGAGAAGGATATACTGAGTTTATCGTCAGAAAGAAAAAGTAGGGGTTAGGTAAATACCCCAAATCATATTTTTTTATTTTTCCTCTGGATAGGCGTGTCTACCCATGAGTTTTGTCATTGCAATTAGTAGTGTGAGACCTTTCTGAACATCCTTGTCCCGTAGAGCTCTCATAAGGCTGAATAACCCAGTTATCTGTGTCTTCTTAATCTCTTCTTTAAGCTCAAGAGGATGATCTGCCACTGCAGAGATCAAGTTCTGCAGATGTGGGGAGTTTATCTTTGCAGCTAAATCAAGGAATGTACTGGCCAATGAAGCTGCTCCTGAAACCATTTCATCGGATAGCATATCTTTCGACACATTTAAGAAGCATAGTAGATTAGCGAATGTCTCTAGAGAGCCGCTCTCAACCATTTTGTTAAGTATCCCGATACTCTTGGAGAGCTTGGGCAGGCTCTCGAGTATCTCCTCCATAGCCTTCAACTTCTCCTCATCAGATAATGTCTCCTCAATCAATTTCTCGATTTTCTCCTTACTCATACAATCACCCCTGGTAAGATCGACTTCGCAGTTAATGTCCAATACAGTTTATTATACATGAGTTTTAACCAATAGCAGGCGAAGTTCGGGGGATTCGGCTTAGGCGGGTTGTCGTAATCAAATACGATGGTTGTTCCTTCACCTAATCCAGTTACAACGAAACACATCACTCTTCCATTATATCTAGCCATTGGAGTATATCCCTCTATATCTGAAAGGATCCTGGATGTAACTACCTCCGCTTGGAAATCTGCGACAGAACCTGCTTTAGACACTGGAAGGTCGGTTGCGTCCCCAATTACATATACGTCGTCGTATCCCTTCATGTTGAGTGTATGTCTATCAGTAGGTATCCACCCGCTTCTATCCCCAAGGCCCGAGTCTATTATTACCTGTGCTCCTTTGTGAGGCGGTATTATGATCGCTAGATCATATTTTACAGTCTCTCCTTCAAGTGAGTATATCTCCCTCTTCTCCGGGTCTAAACCTTCTAGATTAAACATTAGGTTGGTCTCTATTCCCCTCTCCTCCATTATCGGAGCAAGTAACTCGGCTACAGACTCAATTGGAAATACTCTAGGCAATGGATAGATGTACCTTATATTTACTTTATCACTTAACCCCGCTCTCTTAAAGTAGTCAGCTAGCATTAGGGTCATCTCTATTGGTGCTGGGGGACACTTATATGGTACGCCTGCAACTCCTATGACGATATCACCGCCTTTAAACTCGTTTAACGCCTTCTTAAACCTCATAGTACTCTCAAAGCTATAGAAGTTGTGTGTATGCTCTTTTAAACCGGGTATTGAGTCATAGTCTAGGTGGGAACCGGTTGAGATTATGAGGTAGTCGTATTTAATCTCCTTCTCGCTGGTTTTTACGACTCTGTTATCTGGATCTATTAAGGTAGCTTTTTCCCTTATCCACTTAACTCCCTCTGGAATAAGCGTTGATACTGGCCTATATGTCTCCCACGGCTCCATTAATCCAAGAGGTACAAAGAGGAAGCCAGGTTGATAATAATGGCGTTCGCTTGGCTCGATAAGAATGATCTCTGTATTCTTTTCCCCACTGTCATGCCTCAGTTTCTGGTGGAGTCTGTTGAGGGTTATTATTCCCCCCGTCCCTCCTCCCAAGATAACGATTCGCTTCATAATCCATCACTACACAAATAAATATATACATACAGCTTGATAAGCCACTAAGCATATATACTATGTCCACCAAATAACTTTAGTATAAATAAATTAAACCGTATATATATTGAATAAAAAGGAGTGTCTAGTATGGATAAATGGTGTTTAAAATTTCATAGTCTAATTCCATCAATAGTATATTTTAGATTATGGATGTATCGTTAGGATGTTAATAGAATATTGGCTTTATCGTTTCAACGATGGTCGAGTACAATGAAGAACATCATTTCAAGATTAACCGTTGTGAGCCTCACAATAGTATTGTCACTATCCCTAGTGACTCCTATCTATGCGTCTTTAGATGACAATAGGGTTGTAGTTACCGTCTCGATGCCTAGCATAGGTTGGATAGTTAATGATGTGGCTGGGGATTACATTAGGATAGTGTATATCGTTCCAGAGGGTGGTGAACCACATATATTTCAATTAACTCCTGAAAAGTTGATGGGGCTAGCGGATACAGACCTTTTTGTATTCACAGGTAATCTAGATTTCGAGAAGCGCATTATGGAAGAATATCCAGATAAAGAGTATTTATATCTCGATTGGGATTCAATGACCTACGGTGGCTACAGAATCAAACTCATAAAACTGCCCGGCGAGTCCGGTTACAATTCTCATGGATATTGGATGTATCCCGATAATGCATTGGCAATAGCCAAGGCCGTTGTAGATGTGCTAGTGAAGATAGATCCGCAGCATGAGGATTATTATAGGGTTCGACTGGAGTTATTTAGGGAGCATATAACTAGGGTAAAGAGAGAGTTCACGAAAATTATGATGCAATATAATTTGGATGAAGCGGATGTTGTGATAAGCTCACCTGAAATCCAATATATAATAACATTGCTAAACACCTCTATTGCAGGGGTGTTGGTATCGGGGCATGGATCAAGTGTATCTGGAATAGGATTATCTACGGCTATAGATACTCTTAAGCAAAGTAGGTTACCCCTAATAATAGTTTCTGAATCACTTGAATATCTTGATCTAGAGGGTCCTGTGGATCAGATCTCAAGTGAAACAGACGCTAAAATAATTCATATAAAATTCTTTTCATCGGTTGGAGACAGTTATCTAGCGTTAATGATGTATAATGCTGGTATCTTATCTTCGTCTTTATCCTGCTCCGCAACAGTTTCCACTCAAGTATCAGCTGAGATAATAACTATATTTCTGGTACTAACCCTCGCTCTAATATCCATAGTAATAGTAGAGGCGTTATATATTCATCGGTTGAGGGAGGTTTAGATCATGGCCATAGATGTTATTCATATAGAGAATGTATCTGTAGAATTCAATGGAGCAGTAATATTGAATGATATTTCCCTAGAAATTTATGGTAATGAGTTCACCGTAGTAATTGGGCCAAATGGAGCTGGTAAAACCACCTTCATAAAGTCGATACTAGGATTAATTCATCCCTCAAAAGGAGAGATCAAGGTCTTTGGCCATAATCCGTTTCGTGAAGGAGAATATATTCGAAAGATAGTCGGTTACGTTCCCCAATACATAAGAATTTCTGATGTTATCCCCATGAATGTATTAGAGACCGTGCTTATGGGTATCTTGGTAAAGAAGAAACCCCCTCGAATCCCCTCAAAAACCGATATCCAAAGTGCATTACAGGCGTTGAAGGTCGTGGATATGGTGGAATATAGGGAGCGGTATATTCACGAGTTAAGTGGTGGGGAGCGTCAGAGGGTTTTAATAGCCAGGGCTATGGTGAGAAAACCAAAGTATCTTATCTTGGATGAGCCGTTTACAGGCGTGGATGTAAAGAGCCAGAGGGAATTGATAGAGTTTCTACATAAGATCCATGTTGAGAATAAAGTAGGGATGTTGATCGTAGTTCATGACTTAGCTCCAATAATTAGATATGTGGACAAAATACTCCTTTTAAACAAAAGAGTGGTGGCCTATGGTTCTCCAAGAGATGTCCTGAAAAAAGAGACAATTAAAGAGGCTTATGGCGCTGAAGTAGAGATTCTAGAGCATGACAAGATATGTTATCCATTATTAGGTGACGTCCATCGTCATAGGTGATGCAAGTTGGATATAACCAGTATCTTTATGAATCAATTTTTCCTGAGGGCTTTGGCAGGTTTAATACTAACGGCTATAGCATCTGCGACGGTGGGTACAATTATAGTCAGTAGGGGAATGACTTTCTTGACGGCTGAAGTGGCTCATGCTGCATTGGGTGGAGCTGCTCTCGGTGTCTTTATAAATGGACTATTGGGCTTGGGGATAGATCCCTTCTTCACCGCAATCGCCTCTGGAGTTGTATTTGGGATGCTGGCGGGGTATGGTGGCAAGACGGGGAGTCCGGAGAAGCTTGAGGCTGCAATAGGCGTCTCTATGGCGATAAGCATGTCTATAGCGGTGCTCTTCCTCGGCATGATTCCCAGCCAGGATATTCCAAAGGTATGGGGATATCTACTTGGAGATATCCTACTACTTACTTTAAACGATATAATTATCCTCTCCATTGTCGTAGTGTCCACAGTAATTATATTCCTATTCTTTCAGAGAGAATTTATTTATATTGCTATGGATATGGAGGGAGCTGAGGCACTTGGATATAATGTATCCTTCTATCACTATCTAAGCATCTTCATATCTTCCCTTGCAATCGTGGTGGCAACCAAAGCGGTGGGTTCGATAATGATCTATGCCGTTATGATAATCCCTCCAGTGATATCACTGATGCTAGTGAAGAAATTTATTCTTGCAAGCATTACATCTTTCGTCATAGTGCTCGTGACCGGTATAGTCGGGTTATTGATCAGTTTCTATGTAAATGTGGCTCCCAGTGGAGTAATAGGGATATTGATTAGTTTTCTTTATCTATTACTAGCATTTAAAAGGGGATGAGGTGGTAAAAATGAATTCTAGACTTGATGTACATCATGGGGATAGCTCTCTCTCAAGCCGGCGTTTGTTATACGTATGAACCTTGATTTCCTAGGTAATTCCGCTATAGTCCTCGCCCCTACATAAGCCATTCCCGCCTTCAAACCTGCAACGAGTCTACTAACCACTTCCTCTACACTCCCTATGTATTCTACGTATGCCTCGACCCCTTCAGCGGTGTAGGAATATTCCTCAAGCTCCTCAGAGAAATCGAGTTCACCTCTTTCACGGGCCTCTTTAGCGAGTCTAGCGTAGAAGCTGGCCATCCCCCTATATATTTTGTACCTTCTACCATTCTTTAACACGACCTTCCCAGGACTCTCATCCGTACCAGCGAACAGCCTTCCTATCATTACTGTCTCCGCTCCTGCAGCGATAGCTTTGACTACGTCTCCAGGTGTCCTAATACCTCCATCGGCCATTATAGGAATATCATATGGTCTCGCCACCTTCACCGTGTCCATTATGGCAGTTAATTGGGGAACCCCTACTCCAGCTACAATCCTTGTTGTACATACCGATCCTGGCCCTATTCCCACTCTTATAGCGTCCGCACCTGCATTGGCCAATGCCTCGGCTCCTTCCGCAGTAGCAACGTTTCCGGCTACAACATCTATGTCTGGGAACTCCCTCTTAAGCTCCTTAACTCTCTCTATCACCGTGTCTAGATAACCATTGGCGACATCGATTACTAATGCATCGGCCCCAGCATCTACAAGTGCACTCGCTCTCCTTAGATAGTCTCCCCGGATACCTATTGCTGCAGCTACCATGAGCCTACCCTTCTCATCACGGGCTGCATCTGGATATTTCATCCGTTTAATTATGTCTGCTACGGTGATCAGCCCCTTTAGATTCCAGTTCTCATCTACTAATGGTAGTTTCTCAACTCTGTTCTTCCATAGTAGCTCCTGTGCCTCCTCCATGCTAATATCGGGAGGAGCTACTACAAGCTTCTCTCTAGGCGTCATAATCTCCTTCACAAGTTTATCATCAGGTTGGAAGAGCATGTCTCTCCTACTTACGATACCCACTAGCTTCCCATCCTTAACCACCATGAAGCCAGTCACGCCATGCTTCTCTGTAAGCTTCTTAGCCTCGCCAATCGTCGCATCAGGAGATATAGAATAGGGTTGGTCAACGGTAATGTTATCAGCCCTCTTAACTCTCTTAACCATCTCCACCTGTCTCTCAATAGATGTAAATCTGTGTATAACGCCTATTCCACCTAGTCTAGCAATGGTGATAGCCATAGTCTCCTCTGTAACTGTGTCCATCGGTGAAGAAACAAGAGGAATGTTAATTATGATATTCCTAGTAAACCTCGTCTTAGTCGATACTTCCTTTCTTGATTTTATGCTGGATCTTCTTGGGATTAGAAGAACATCATCAAACGTTAATCCCAGCTTCAAGTCATCTCCAGTCAATGTTTTCCCTTAAATTATCATTAGCAATATACTTAAAAATGTTTTTTTAATACCATTGTTATTTTCCGCTGGTGATACTCATTGCTTGTTCATTTAAATTGAAGATGGTAATAATTTTATTACTATGACTACACTTGAAGAAAACTTTTCTAAATCTTGGAAGTTTATGTTAGGGCTTTTTAATAACGTGGGAAGGCTATTAATTTTAATAATCTTGAATATCATCCCCGTCGCTAACCTGATTGTCATTGGTTATGGCGCTAAAATAATCAAATTAGGAGATGCAATTGAAGAACCTCCTGAGATCGAGAGTTATGGAGAAGCCTTTATAGAAGGGCTTAAAGTACTGTTTGCGATAATAATATACTCAATAATCCCAGGTATAATTGCTGGTTTCTCAATAGGAGTTGGTTTACTTACTAACCCATCTGCATGGATGCAGGGAGCGTTTTTCCCATCTATATTCTTCAGAGCTACGGTAGCTCTAGGGCTTACAGTTGCTTTTCTAGTAGGCTTCTTATTCGCCGTCTTCGGCGCCATGGGCATATTACATATGATTAAGACTGGAGACTTCGGGAAGATATTCGCGTTTTCAGAGATTTTAGAGTTGATAGATAAGGTGGGTTGGGGAAAATACCTCATATGGCTACTTATGATGTTCGTCATAAACTCTGTGATAACTGGAATAGCGTCAGGGAACTGGCTGGTATCAAGTATTCTCTGGGTATTCTTTACAGTATTTGTATCTAGAAGTGCACACTACCTCTATCCAAAAGAGGAGGCTGAGCCGGATACAGTAGTTGAATCCACTGGTTAGGATTTCTGGCTCTTCTTTTTATCCTCAAATGGAAATAGATCTTCCAGCATCTTCCTCACTATCAACGCTTTATCCTCATAATCCTCAACAACCCTAAATACAGCCTCTATAAGGTTATTTCCATGATCAAATAAGTGGATATCTAAAAAAGGATATCCAGATGGTTCTTTTGGAAACCCACCGAAGAGGAAGTCAAGCATTCTTTTAGAAACCTTCTTCTTGGGCGTAACCAACGTCAACCTAGGGTCCAATTCACTCCTAATATACACCAATTTAGATGCTTTAGCCCATTTTATTAATACGTCAAATATTTCTTCCCTATCTCCCTTAAGCCAAAACCTCATGTACCTCATACAAAATTAATAATTTCATGGACATAGTTAAAATAAAATTATCCTCCCATCACCCTAGGCCAAGAATCATACCTTGACATACTTCAAAATAGTATATAAAAGTAAATACGAAGAGTTAAATATTATTTTTCGCAGATATCTAAACACGATATTTAAGAAAAATAAAAAATTTATATAAGGTAGAATCACTCTTTATTTGTGGTGGCAGGGGTGGATGGGGAGACCGTATCTAGTTTTGATGATCAGGATGACAATAGAAAGTCAAAGAAATTCACTAGGGATGTGGGGACGTTCGTCATGAATGAGAAGAAAAATAGATTTGCATTTGAATTATTAGTTAAAAATCAGCCAGGAGCAATATTTGTAATTGGGCAGGAGTTTGCAGAGAAAAATGTGAACATTCTCCATTTTGCACACTCGGATACCCAGTCAGATAAAGCTGCGGTGTTCGTGGTAGGCGATTTCAGCTCTGCAGACTGCTCCCCTGAAGAGCTCCTGGAACATCTGAAAAATAACACTGACTTCGTGTTAGAAGCAGAATTTGCCAAGAAAGCCGGGCCAGTATACTACTCTTCATATCTATTCCCCTTACAGGTAGATGGAAAGAGAACAATCCTATTTGGCCCAGCAAACTTAAATGGGTTCCTCTATGGTTTAAGGAAGAACCTAGGAGATGGAATGGCCCTAAGCCTTCTTTATCACATGGGCTTCGGAATAGGTGAATATATTTACAACTACTACATAAAGACGAAGGGATATACATTTAGGAATATAGATAAAATAATGGAGATGGTTAACGCTATTCTAGTATCCTATGGATGGGGCAAGGTCTCCAACTTTTCTTTGGGGGGGAACCGTATAATTATCGATGTTGAAGATCTGTGGGAATGTGAGATACAGAAAGAAAATGGAGATGCCACAGGGAGCAACTACTTCAGAGGTATTTTAGCAGGTTTTTTCCAGAGAGTATATGAGAAGAATGTGGAGGTAAAAGAGACCCTCTGCATTGCTAAAGGAGACGATTTTTGTCAATTTGAGGTACATATTCTAGACTAACACCCTTGCCACCAACCTTTTTTATAGCTTCATTTACACATCCTTTACACCTTTTTTCATCATGTTTTCAGCAAAACCTCTTTTTCTCAGGAGACCCGCAATTGATTAATTTTATATCTCAATCGGATCCCGCAGTACGGTTTAATAAGTACTTTTACGTTAACTTGGCAATTTTTACCATAAGCATGACTAAAAATTTATATATTGATGTAATTCCTATTTATTAACGTGATTGACATGCAGTTGTTAATTTTGAATGCCGAGGAGGAGCTTAAGAGGATATTAGAGAAATATGGGGTGGATAAAGCCTCTGATATCCTTGATCTTATTGAGAATAATGTTGTTCCTTCTCAGATAGCGTTCCAAGATTATCTACTTGCCTCCGAGCTTGAGAAGGTCGTTGGAGGAAGAAAGATGGGAGAATCCATATATTGACTCCTCCTGTATACCACATAATACTAAGCCTCTAAAACCTAGTCAAGTATCCTAGAGTGATTAAGGGAATAGTTTTATAGGCTAATTATGATTTATAAAATATCATAGAGTTCTATGGTGTTTAGTGGCTCACCATATAATTAATGGAGATGAACGATACATGGATAAACTGTTCCATCCCTCTTCCGTCGCTGTAGTCGGTGCATCAAGGAACCCTAACAAGATAGGCTTTTCCATCTTGAAGAACATCATAGAAAGTGGCTATCAAGGTAGTTTATACCCAGTGAATCCAAATGCCGAGGAGATCCTAGGTATAAAGGCGTATCCATCCTTAAAAAATATCCCTGGAGATGTGGATACTGCCGTTATAGTGGTCCCAGCTAAATACGTGCTGGATGTAGCACGGGAGGCTGGTGAGAAGGGAGTCAAATACCTTGTAGTAATCACAGCAGGGTTTAAGGAAGTAGGTGGAGAGGGTATTAAACGGGAGAAAGAGCTTCTCAAGATAATTAGAGAATATAATATGCATATGGTGGGTCCGAATTGCTTGGGTGTAATAGATACACATACTCCTATTAACATGACCTTCGCCCAGAGAATGGCTAGAAAAGGGCATATAGCCTTCATAAGTCAAAGCGGTGCATTGGTTACGGCTGTCTTAGACTGGGCTGCTCAAGCCAAGATAGGGTTCTCTAAAATAGTTAGTATAGGGAATAAAGCGGATTTGACGGAGCTCGATTTCATAGAGTATTTCACAAGGGATCCAGAGACGAACGCGATATTACTATATGTCGAGTCAATTGACAATGGAGTAGAGTTTGTGGAGAGAGCATCTAAAGTGACTAAGAAGAAGCCAATTATAATCTTGAAGGGTGGTGTAACTGAAGCAGGTGCAAAAGCTGCTGTCAGCCACACCGGGGCATTGGCGGGAAGAGTTGCTGCATACGAGGCTGGATTTAGGAAAGCCGGTGTAATAATGGCTTCATCACTATCTGAATTATTCGACTATGCAGTAGCGCTTGCATCCCAGCCTCCCCCTAGGAGGAATGGGATAGCCGTATTATCTAACGCGGGTGGCCTATGTATCTTAACCGCAGATATCCTTGTTAAGAAGGGGCTCTCGCTAGCAACCTTTGGAAGCGACACGATAGAGAAGCTCAAGAAGATACTTCCCCCAACAGCGGCCATCTATAATCCTGTGGACGTCGTTGGTGACTCTGATGCAGCCAGGTATCTAAATACATTGGAGACCCTGCTTAACGATGAGTCTGTAGACGCTGTTCTAACTCTTTTAGCCCCCACAGCCTTGATAGATCCTCTTGACATTTCTAAGGGTATTGTTGAGCTGAAGAAAAAATATCCTAATAAGGCCTTATTAGCCGGATTTGTTGGTGGGCCAAGTTATCATGATGCGGCTGAGTATCTAATGGACAATAGGATCCCGTTTTATAATATGCCGGCGCGCCTAGCTACAGCTGTATTGGGACTAGTCAAGTACAGGGAGTATCTAGATAGACCAAGGTATAAACATGTGACTGTAGAGGATGTGGATAAAGAACGTGTAAAGCAAATCATCAATATTGTAAGGAAGGAAGGACGTACCGTATTGCTGGAATCTGAGGCCAAGAGTATAGCTGCTGCCTATGGAATACCCGTACCCAAGTTCTATCTTGCAAAGTCCCCTATAGACGCGATATCAGCAGCTGAATACATAGGTTATCCAGTGGTTATGAAGATCGTGTCACCAGATATCCTACATAAAACTGATGTAGGTGGTATAAAGGCAGGTATATCATCCAGTGAAGAAGTTGAGGATGCCTATGAGGAGATTATAATGAACGTCACAAAATACGTGCCGAGGGCAAAGATATACGGTGTCCTTGTGGAGAAGATGGCTGATAAAGGTGTGGAGACCATAATAGGTGTTACCAAAGATCTCCAATTCGGGCATTTAATCATGTTTGGTTCAGGAGGAATCTATACCGAATTATTCAAGGACGTGGCATTCTCATTGATCCCAATGGCAAGGGAGGAGATTCAGGATTTAATGGGTAGGACCAAGATATTTAATATATTGAGAGGTTACAGGGGTATGCCTGCTTCAGATATCAAGAGGCTTGAAGATATCCTCCTGAGGATAAACCAGTTGATAATTGACTTCCCCGAGATTGTTGAATTAGACATAAACCCATTAAGAGTTTATGAAGCGGGTAGAGGCGCAATCGCCTTAGATATTAAAATGGTTCTTACTAAGGAGGTGTAGATTGGAATATGGTAAAATCAATTTATGTAACGGGATTTGGCGCACCAGGAAAAACCATAGTGGTATATGGATTGATGAAGCTTCTGAGTAATAAAGGCTATAAAGTCGGATACTTCAAACCCGTTTCTAGGGGACTGAATAAGATCGGCCCTAATGAATGGGTTGATGACGATGTACTTGCGATTAAAGAGGCAATGGGTCTAAAAGAAGATCATAAGACAATCTCTCCTGTTGTGATACGCCGGAGATTCCTAGAGCTGGTAGAAGATAGGGAAAGCATTCTACAGGCGATTAAATCATCATATGAAAAACTGTCGCAGGATAAGGACATTGTATTTGTAGAGTCTTACCTGGCTCCCTACTACCTATATAGTATAGGCCTCTCTGGATATACAATAGCAAAACTCCTAGAAAGCAATGTACTATTTATCATTAAAGACGGTGAAGATACTCAAGTAGATGAGGTAATATTCTGGAAGGATGAGTTTGAGGCTAAGGGTATAAAGACACTTGGAGTGATATTCAATGTAGTTCCGATACATCTCGTGGAGCGTGTAAAGGAGTTTATAACACCATTCTTAGAAAGCCGTGGGATACCCAGTTTCGGGATGATCCCTGATAAAGGCGAGTTCATGGCGCCTACCCTCCTAGACATATCATCTGTACTAGATGCGGAGGTATTGGAGGGAGAAGATTATCTCGATAACTTGGTAGAGGAGATACTCGTTGGTGCAATGGGGGCAGAGGCTGCCTTGAAATGGCTGAGGAGATCGAAGAAACCCGTTATAATCACAGGTGGAGATAGGACGGAGCTCCTATTGACGTTATTGGAGGTTAAGCCAAGTGGCCTAGTCTTAACCGGTAATCTATATCCAGCTCTAAAGGTATTGACTAAGGCTAGGGAGAAGAAGGTGCCTATCCTCCTAGTACCATATGATACCTTTGCAACCATAGAGAAGCTAAGGGATATACATGGTAGAATAACCTCCTACTCGCTTAAGAAGAAGGAGAAGCTTATCATCGATGCTATAGAAGAGGGTATGGATATAGACCGTTTCATAAAGGCAATCGGCTAGCTTATTACTTACCCATATAGAAATACCTCTTGACGGCATTGAATATAGCCTCTCCAACGGTAATGGCGAAGACGCTTTGAACTACGTTGTAACTACCGATTATAAGCGACATATATATAATGACGTTTAGGAAATTTACCTCTAAGAATCCGATTGTACCTAGCTGATACTCGAAGAACCCATAGAACTCTGGTACAATATATAGTATGACGATGATATTAACCAGTATCATCACAACTGACCTTATTAGGGAACTAATCACTATTGCAGCAATAGTCGCATTTCTATCCCAATTCCAATAGTCTCCAAACAACATCTTAGAAATGTATAGCCCCAAAAACATACTTAATACTGCAATGTACTTCATAGGAGGTCCAATGACAAATTCTGCATTAACCATCAATCCCAAGAAATGTAGTGTAACGGTTAACAAGCCTACGAACTCTCCCCCAATTAAAAGTGCTAGTAAATCAATAATCTCTGAAAAATCAATCTTTAGAAAAGGTGCTATTGGATATGGTATTCCACTCGTGGCTAGTGAGACTGCTAAAGCAAGTGCTCCGAATACCGATGTTAATGCTATCTTCTTACTATACCTCATGTTATTTTTATCCACGTTCCACCCACCCTTACTATTCTGTGTTAGTTTAATTGATACTCTGGAGTTATAATTAACTTCTATTTACATCCTTTAAGTATCGTCTGTGAGTAGCATAGCTTAAATATTAAAACTTGATGGAAGGGCTGCATCAGGTTTCCTCGACATAACCATATTTGATATAGAATATTTTGTCAGCGTATTTCATGAGATCCTGCTCGTGAGTAGCTATCACTATCGTAACACCTTCATTTCTTAATTCTAACAAATAGGATATAACTTCTCTCCGTCTCTCATCATCGAGATACTGGAGGGGCTCATCCAGAATAAGGTAGGATGGTGATACTGCAAGTCCTCTAACAAGAGATACTATCTGCTTCTCACCGGCTGAGAGCTCATGGGCATCTTTATGAACCAGCCTCTTTAACCCAAATCTATCGATAAGCTCGGATAACAAAGTATAGTTTGTCTTACCCATTATCCGAAGGCCATAGGTTAAATTTCTATATACATTACCCTTAAGTATCACTGGTGTATCATGTATATAGACTATTTCTCTAAGCTTCTCCCTAGCCTTATTGTCACCCGCATAAATGTCCACATCATCAATCAAAACCGTTCCTCTTTTAGGCGGGAGTAATCCGCTGATAATCTTCGCCATTGTAGTCTTCCCACTTCCATTAGGCCCTCTAAATAACGTTATACCTCTGTCGATCCTTATACTGACTCCCCTAACCACAGGGTCTTTATTATAGGCATGTTCCACCTCTATAGTCTCTATCATTTTCTCCACCCCAGCAGCCTAAGCAAGAGTATTATTATGAAGTCTACGGTGACTAGGATAAGGCCCAAGTAAATAGCTAATTCAAATTCTCCCCTCTGTATCTCCAA
>JALTNJ010000143.1 GCA_027000765.1 Nitrososphaeria archaeon
CAGGTATTCTACATACTCTTTCCTTTCCATCTGCACATAATACTAGTACTCTACCTGCGCCGAGTATCTTCTTAGCGATACCCAGCATCTGGCCTTCACTAGGCAAAGGTGTATCCTTCAAATCCTTTTCGGACAATATCTTTCTCTTACCCATGTCCTCCTCACCTCCTATTTACTATAATTAGGATACTGTAGTATATATAGTGTCTAATTATCAAAGCCGCTACTAGATAGATTTATCAGCTAGAATGATATATTGTATGAAGATCACTATCTAAGTATATAGATCTCCTTGAAATGTTTCTCCAACTTCTTCTTAACATTATTTACCCTAAATTTCTTGGGGTCGTAGGAAATAGTCAGTGTCTTTGTTTCCAGGTCTATCCGCATATCTATTATACCATTAATATCTCTTAGGTTATCCACGATAAAGTCTCTACACCGTTCACACATCATCCTAGGAACATATATCATAACAGAATTCTTACCCGAGTCTCTCCTCAATCTACCTAATATTCTTAGGCCAAAACTGTTAATGAGTATCGTGCTGACAGAGGCAGCCATTGCAACCATCGCTAGAGACGGATGTATCAAACCTGTAGCCGCTAGAGGCACTCCCAGTCCATTGAAGAGAAATGCTAGAAATAGATTCTGCTTAGTCTTTGAATAGCTCTCCTTGGCTATTTCAATCGCTTCAATGACTTTACCGATATTCCTCCCAGTAATTATTATATCTGCACTCTCAATCGCTATGTCAGTTCCAGCAGCTATTGCGATCCCTACATCAGCCTGCATCAGGGATGGAGCGTCATTTATACCGTCTCCCACCATCGCAATTTTAACACCTTCTTCCTGCATCCTTCTTATTATATCCGTCTTTTCATTTGGAAGAACCTCGGCATAGACTTTTTCTATCCCTAGTTGCCTAGCTATCGACTCAGCAATTATCCTATTATCTCCCGTAACCATGACAAGCTCTATTCCCCTCCTCCTCATCTCCTCAACCGTCTTTAAAGCATCCTTCTTTAGAGTATCGCTTAATGCTATGATACCCCTCAACTTCTTGTCTATCCCTATTCCAACCACAGTCTTACCCTCAGATTCTAGAGCCTCTATATCCCTTAGACCCGCTTCACCAATCTCTATATCGTTTTTCAGCAAGAATGAAAGTTTCCCGACTACAACCTTCCTTCCATCAACTTTGGCAAGCACACCCAACCCTGGATATACTGTGAATTCCTGAGGGTCTTTATAGCTGATTTTACGGTTATCAATATAGTGTATAATGGCTTTAGCCACAGGATGCTCACTAAACTTCTCGGCGGAGCCGAGGAATGACAAAACAGTCTCCTCGTCATATTCATAGCTTATAAAGTCCCTGATCCCCAGCTCACCCGTTGTTAATGTCCCTGTCTTATCCAAGACAATCCTTTTAACTGAGGGTAGAATTTGGAAGGCTTCTCCTGAGCGCATTAATATACCCTTTTCCGCGGCCTTACCTCCTCCTACAATCAAGGCCAGCGGCATCGCCATACCCAAGGCACAGGGATATCCCATTACCAATACCGATAGAGATGCAAATACGGCTTTTTCAATATTCACAGCCCCATATAATAGATGGCTACCCAATGTCCAGAATATAAACGCGCTTACCGCGACTACCAATATGGCTGGGACATAATACTTTAGTATCTTGTCTACGATTATCAATATCCCCGGTTTCAACGCCCGCGCCTCCTCAATATATCTGGCTATTTGATGTAGAAATGTCTCCTCCCCCACTTTTGTAACCTCAACCTCGATTAATCCAGTTAGGTTGATGGAGCCACCGACGACATCATCCCCCACCTCCTTCTCTATGGGGATAGATTCCCCTGTTACTATCGACTCATCGATAGTAGTATACCCATTTACTATAACTCCATCAATGGGTATCCTTTCACCAGGCCTTACCCTTATTACCTCACCCACTTTTAACTCATCGATATTCTTCAGGATCTCCCTACCATTTTCAATGACGACAGCGGTCTTCGGCTGTAGCCCTAATAGCCTCTGAACTGCCTGTGAAGCTCTTGTCCGTACAAATAAGCTCGTCCACTCCCCTAAAATATGGTAGCTAGTTAGGAATATAGAGACTCCGAAGAAATCTGGGGAAGGGAAATCTGGAAATAAGGTCAGGCCCAGTACTCCTCCAACTAAGCCAGCGAAGGCCCCGAATTCTAGGAGTACGTGCTGATTAAAAATCCCTGCCTTTAATGAATACCAAGCTTTCCTTTTTATATGCCACCCAGGCCAAAACATCGTAAGTAGGGCTAGTGTGAACATTATCCACCTAAACAAGTAATTTCTGAACCCAAGCCACATGAGAGCCATTATAACAATGGAGGTGAAAGTGAATAAAGTGGCTAGCAAAAGATATTTCCTAACGGTCTCCTCCTCCTTTTTCTGTTCCTCAATCGCCTTTACCCTCCTAGGGTCGCGAATCGTGAACCCCAAATTTGTTAGGATCTCTCTCATCTGAGTCTCGGAGACTTTATCTGGGTCATATATAACCAGTATCTCCTCATGGGACATGCTTACATTAACCTTTTCCACTCCATCTAGCTTGAGGAGCGCCTTCTTAATACTCTCAACACAGAATGAGCATGAGAGTCCCCCTATCTTCCTATGATACTTACCAAGCCTCTTACTACTAATCCCCATCATCGACCACTTATGGTAAAGTTGTAACAGGGCATTATCAGCCTATCTATCATAGCCTCAAATTAAACTGAAACCGGCTTCGAAATTATATATTAACCTCTTTTCTTAACAACCTTTTCCTTTTGAAAATAGTAAATCTAGGTATCATCTAATCTTGCTTTTGGAAACCATATCATGGGATTAAACATAACCTATCTTCGGTGTCTCTGTCAATATGGAGCTAGGTACCTATCAGAAGGTTCTTATATATATCGCAGTCCTAACCCCCTTCTGCTCCCCAACTGCATCTGGATGTATGTATTTCAGGCTTATACCCAGCTCTACAGCCTTCTCCCCATAAAATATTATTGAGACGGCTCCCCTCAGCTCATTAATGAGGTCTTCACCGCTAGATACCTTGGTATATCCCTTTCCCTTTAGGAAGGTGTCTCCCTCAATAACCTCCTTATCATAAACGGTGATGAATACCCCATACTCCGGATTCTCCCTAATATCCAGGTAAAACTCGGCTTTCCTCAGCTTATCCCCCTGAGTCATATCCACAATACCTACTTAATAGGTGGAACCGGGGACTCAGCACCACATATCTCACATTTGATGATAAGGGCCTTCTCCTTCTTCAAGAGCCTCGTGTCATAGCCTCCGCATACTGGGCATCTAACGTATTTCTTGATGAAGAACTCCACAGTATTCTGGAGTGTCTGGGGATCTACACGTGTATGTAGTATAAGCCTCTCATTACTAGGTGTAGCGGGTGTCGCCAGCTCCCTAGCCAGGAACTTCCTAATTACCTCCGAATCCCTATTGAGATACTCAGCTATCTCCTTAAAATTAACGAATATAGTCTTGCTCTTCCCCTGGTAGAACAATCTTACTTGGGGTATTCTAAACCTACTAGCCATCTCCCTTACTCCAGTCTCAGGTATCTTGGAGTAGGCCTCCTCCAGCATTTTTTGATATGCCTTTTCACCAGCTAATTCCGTCATACTGATCATCCACCTAATATCTGTCTCAAATTCAACATTCAATAATTAATCTATAGTCCTTATAAATAAGGAATTACTGTTCTCCAGATGTAAATATAGTTAATAGGATGCATCAACAATTTTCTTATTATCAATATACTTGGCACAATAGTTCTTGATATGGTGGTATTATATGGCTGTGGGATTGATTGGTGGAAGCGGTTTGGAACGCCTCATCGAAGGCGATAAATCCTCTTTAGTCGAGACCCCATATGGAGAGGTATATGTAGTCTCCGGTGAAATAAGTGGTGTCGAGGTATTCTTCGTCTCTAGACACGGGCCTAGGCATGAGCATCCTCCACATAAAGTCAGGTATCGGGCTAATCTCTATGCCCTTAAGAAGGCTGGTGTAGAGAAGATAATTGCGACAAGCGCCGTAGGCTCCCTACTTGAGGAACTTCCACCTGGCTCCCTAGTTGTTATAGACCAGTTTATAGACTTTGCGAAGCGCCACATAACCTATTATGATGATGCTGTTGTACATGTCGATGTAACCAGGCCTTATTGCCCTAGTATGAATAGGGTGTTGTTCGAGGCTGGGAGGCGGGTTAAGGCACCTATTAGGATGGGGGGAACATATGTATGTACCGAGGGTCCCCGTTTCGAGACGCCTGCGGAGATCGAGATGTTCAGGATGCTGGGGGCCTCTGTTGTGGGCATGACAAATGTTCCTGAGGTAGTATTAGCCCGGGAGATCGCTGTACACTATAGTCTACTGGCTGTCGTAA
>JALTNJ010000144.1 GCA_027000765.1 Nitrososphaeria archaeon
CTATACACCTATTAATGCCGTTGCCCTCTTCCTCAATAGTAAGTTAGCACCCACTATCATTATAAACTGTAATCCCATTAATATAACACCCATTGCAGCTGGGATAAAGAATCCACCTGTGAGACCCTTAAACAGCATGTCATACATCTTCCAAGTCATTGGAGCAGTATATGGATTCGCGTCACCAATTACTATACCCGTGCTGACCTCGGACATCGAGTATATGAAGCTGAGCATACCACCTGCCAATACATTTAGGAAGACGAGTGGCAGAGATATCGTGAAGAACGCCCTAGCACGGGTAGCCCCAAGGTTTATAGCGGATTCCTCAAGCGCCTTATCCACTTGCTCAAACCCCGAGAATACAGCTCTAACTGTAAATGGGAACTTTCTAATTGTATAGCTTATAATAAGTAGATATGCGCCGTTGACAATTGGGTCTAACGGTGTCTTTAAAAAGATGAGGAAGTATCCAGTTGCAATTACTATACCCGGTATAGCTATAGGTAAAGTCACTAGTGCATCAAGAGCCTCAATACCTTTAATTTCAACTCTTGACACGATATAAGCTGCACTTACACCAAGAAGCACTATTAGTAGTGTCGCTACAGAGGAATATAATAAGCTGTTCAAGATGGATCTGAATACATCAGGGTCGCTGAACAAAACTAGGAAATTTTCTAGAGTAAAGTATTGAGGTAGTAGCGTTGTGCCCCACTTTGCTGCAAAGGCTAATAGTAGTACCCCAATATGAGGCTGTAAAGCCATGAAGAGGGTGAAGAAAGCGGCTACATATACTATTAAAGTGACTTTTCGAGAAAGCCTTCTAACCCTAGGCCTCCATATACCACCTTTAGTCAACATGGCGTATCTTCTTAGGCTGACGTATTTCCTGACTACTAGGAAGATTACTATAGTTAACGTGAGTAAGATCATGGCAAGGGCTGTGGCCTCACCTGTTACATATCCAGTTGGTGTAAATAACCTATAGAATATTTGATAAGTTAGAACCTTCTCGGCATTCGTCCCTCTAAATACAATTGGGGTACCGAGATCTTCTAAACTTAATATAAATACTAGGAGAGCGCCTGCCTCCACTCCAGGTAGGCTAAGTGGTAAGGTTACTGTTCTGAAGAGATAAAATCCACTGGCACCCATATTCTCTGCCTGCTCTTCCATGGTGGGATCTATATTGATTATTGAAGTATATGCATTTAGAAAGACAATTGGATAGAAGATGAGAGTCTGGACTATTATCACAGCAATTAAGCCACTAGGCTCGATTTTAAATGGAAGAATATGTAGTATATCATAAAATAAGGTGTTTATTACTCCAGTGCTTGTAAGCATCTTCTTCAACCCAATTGCTCCTACAAAGGGTGTAGATAATAATGGAGCTAAAAGAAGTATCCTAAGAGGCTCAGCTCCCGGAAATTTGTACCTAGCAAATATAAAGGCGAATACAAAACCTATTATGGTGCTTAACACTGTAGTAGATAATGCCACTAGAATAGTATTTGGAATCACACCTAAATCATAGCCAGTTAAGTAGATGATGGTTTCTATGCCGGCTTCTGTCTGCCTTGTTATAACCTTATATAGCGATCCTTTAATCCCCTCAACTACTATAAATGGAAATTCATTGGAAAACACTAAACGTGGAGATATATAGAAAGGATCTGAAAAAATTCTGTAGAACCAAGCCAAGGAAAAAGTTCCTTGATAAATAAATGCATTATAGACTATTCTTACTAGAGGAGCGATTAGAAAAACTAGGAATACACTTACGACGATGAATAGTTGGGAGGCTATAAATGGATCTATAGTCCACCTTATCTCATTTATCCATCTCCTTATATTCTTAAAAGAAAAGGGGGATGGGAGGAGGCTCAACCTCCCTTAACCTCCAAGCTGTTGAACAATCCAGTTGTATCTAGCGACGGCAGCGTCTCTCCATATCCTCTGGTATTTAGAGACGAGGTCGCCAGACCTAAGGCCGTCATTGATCTGCTGTGCAAACTCCAATGTAAATGTAACTTTCTTACCGTTCTCCTCCCACGTCAATGGCTTACCCAATTCATAAGCCCAGTACTCAAACTCCTCCTTAGTAAGCTCTCCCTTAAGATACTTACTAACTATTAGTGACCATGCCTTCACCAGATCTTCATGTACGTCAGCGAAGACAGCGTCGAAGTAGTATCTCATGGAATACTCATAGCTAAGGGCTAGGTTATCGTCGAAGGGGATACCTATGTTGTTCTTCGTCGCTATATAGTTGTTGTATAAATCGGGTCTCTCCTTACCCTCAGGCGTATTAAAGACGTCCTCCCTAACCGGCATCCTATTAACCTTCTTATCAAGCCATATCTTCTGGCCATCGACTGAGAGGACCCAGCGTATGAAGGCAAGTGCGGCATCAGGATGTTTAGATGTTTTTAAGAGGGCTATTGGGTCACCGTTTACAATAGACTCGTTAAACGGTAACACGTATTTGTTCCCTGGGAACTGGACCTCAGCACTATATCCATAGAAGTCTATACCGATGGAGACCGCGACTTCACCACTCTCAACCGCGCTCAACGCCTCTACACTACCTGAATATGGACGGCCGTTTGCAGCTATCCTAGCCAAGATCGCCCAGCCCTTTTCCCAACCGAATTTCTGTAGAATAATCTCGTATATCCTTGTGTGAGAGGTCGACTGGGTAGGCCTTGAATATGCTACGGTAGGCTTTGGCAGTAGCTGTCCAAACTCTGGGGACGCTAGGTCCTCCCATAGCTCTGGATATGGGAGACCCCATTCTTCTAATACAGGCTCATTAACTATAAATCCAAAGGAGGATATTGCGCTTGCAACCCATACGATTTCTCCATTAGAAAGCCTCTTTAACGGGGCTCCACCAAATTCATCTGGTATCTCAGCCACGACGCTAAGAGTCTCCTCATCGGTTATCGGGGCCAATAACCCCGCCTTCATCAACTCGTCGAATAATGTTGGTCCACCGCCCCATGCAACATCAATGTCACCTGTACTCTCAATAGTCTGCCGCCATAGAACTGGGTTGGGGCCCAAGAATTTTAGGTCGACGATATTATATTCCTTTGCTAGATCGGTCTGCAGGAACTTTTCTTTGGTAAGGCTCCAGATTGTAGAGCTATGTCTAGTAATGATCTTTAGAACAACTCCCTCAGGCTGCTCACTAACCTCGCCGCCACCACCAGATAAGAACATGAAGTATCCGCCGATACCAGCGACTATAATAATGGCGAGAATAGCTATGGCCTGGATCTTTGTTAAGCCCCTGGACACAGTGTATCACCTAAATACTACTAAAGATAGATAGCCTATTAACCATTAAATAAATTAGGATATTAAAATAAAAAATGTAGGTAGGTTGAAATAAGAAAAAAGAGATGGTAAAGAAGACCTACTTCTTCTTGGTTATGAATAGTGCTACAGCGGCTATG
The DNA here is from genome assembly GCA_027000765.1 of Nitrososphaeria archaeon. Classification (GTDB taxonomy): domain Archaea; phylum Thermoproteota; class Nitrososphaeria; order Geothermarchaeales; family JDFR-13; genus Geothermarchaeum. The sequence goes on from JALTNJ010000144.1 coordinate 3,468, forward strand.
ACAACCATTATAACGACTCCGACTATTACATAGCCAGTCATGTTGGACTCTGTCCTTTCAGTCAGTCCCCAAGCGAATACATTCATAGTGAACTTCGGTCCCTGGAATGTAATGCCGTGATACTCGCTGTTGAATATGTTCCTGTCACCGATTAGGGACTCAGCGGTTACAATGACCTTACTATACTTTACTGTGAATAGGTCTCCACCTACCTGTATCTCCTCAGCGATGGCTAGATATAATCTGCCTGTGTAACCAACGTCATATGCCTGTGGGTCTACCGCGTCGTGGCTAACCACGGTACCTTTCTCACCAGTCCTTGCAACCCAGAAGACATCGTTGCTGAAGACCTCTTCAGGTGGTACGAAGGCACCGTCCTTATATCCAACTACTCCAGCTGGACCGTGGAATAATATCCTGTCTACACCAGCTGTTAATGCAGCTGCCTTACCCTCGCTATTGATACCGCCTGCAGACCTGTTGGCGACAACTCTGTAGGATGCACCAGCGTTGTTATCTGGATCTTCGACTGACATATAGTCGATCCTTAGGCTGGAGCCAATTGCCTCTAGTATCTTGTTTGGCTCCTTGGCCTTGAATGAAGTGTCCTCAGGATTTAGATATGGCTCTGTATAGTCGCTGTCCGAGCCTACCCATATGAATTTACCTCCCTGCTTAAACCACTCTGCAATAGCCTGGACCTCGGCCTGGGAGAAGCCGCTCTCCTCATTATACATCTTACCAATGACGAGACCATCTAAGTCGGCGAGTGTCTCAGGTGTAATCGAGGTCAGCTCAACAACCTCATAACCAGCCTGAGTCAAGTTACCCTCCAAAGCCTTAAGCAACATCTGAGAC
>JALTNJ010000145.1 GCA_027000765.1 Nitrososphaeria archaeon
CACCATCATACTTAACCTCTACAGCGGCTTCTCCCCCACCTATAAGTGAAAAGGCCTCGGCTATACTATCTGCCGGGGTAGCCAACATAGGCCTTATCGGCTTGAATACAATTGGCTTTATATCCCTGATATCCTGCCCTTTCTCATTTAGCAGTTCAATTAACTCATCTAGACTGCCCCTCAACATATATGCCCGTCTAATATACTCTAGGGGGACACCGGATGCACGTGACAATGCATTGAGTATATGCCCTTCCTCCATTCCAATCCTAAGCTCTCCAAATATTATTTTAGCTAGCCACTTCCTCTCCTCATCCGATGATAAGCTGTTAAATAGACTAGATAAGAGCATGACCTTCTTCTCCACCGAGCCTGGGCCTCTTACATCAGCAATCTCATGTAGACGCTGATATACATCTTCTACCGTTGGAGGTGGAGGAGGTAGGAGGGGTTTCACGCCAGATGCCAATGCTTTTTTAACCAGTGAAAAACCGATTCCCAAACCTCCCTCCTTGGTCTCTGGAACCGCTTTACCAGCAAGGAGCATTATCAGCGGCTTCCACTCTCTCTTATCAATCCTCGTCAAGAATGATGCAATAATCATAGTCTTTTCATTAATCGATGATGTCGCCGCGATCCTCTTACAGAGCCTTATGAACTCGTTGAAGGATACGGGCAACTCTATACACCTTCGGAGGCAAGGCTATCAAATATCTCTAGGAAATGCTCCTTCTCATAATATGGGATTACAGCTGCCCCCCGAGACTCATATCCATAGCCTAGGCCCCCGACTGTATATGCAGCCGCCTCCACGAGGGCCGAGACCGGCTGTGCCCTACCGATATTTATCTTGAACTCCAGGGATTTTGAGACTCTAATGGCGACGTTTATCCAGTCTTTAGTAAGGTATCCGAATCCAGGGATATAGGGGTTCCTCTCACATAAGCCGATGATGTACTTAGCCTTGTCATATAGCCTAGCCTGATAACTTATGTAGCTTACATAGCTGTCGAAGACCCTCGTCCCCATCTCAAAAAAATCCTTGTTATAGTCTTCAAACCACTGTATAGAATTGCCTACGTTAAGGCCCTCAACCTCAAGTATACTTGTGAGGCTTTTGAAGGCCTTTCTCTTCATCTCCTCATACTTCTTTACACTCTCTAGGATCTCCTTATTATCGCCATTTATCAAGTTGTTAAATAGGTCTAGGTAGGAGTCCTTATAATATCCAACGGATGATATGAGAGTTACATCTTTATATAACCTTCTATACTCCTTCTTGATATCTCTATAGACTATTCTAAAGCTCTTACCAGATTTGGTTATAGCCCCACTCCTGAGGCCATCATACAAGGCTCTCCAGTTTAGGCCGGATGGGGGATATGGAGACTCGCCCATTCCCAATACTGCTAGCCAGGCCCATCTCTTAGCCGCTTCATACCTATTTTTATAGAGGAGATATGATATTGTGGATGACACTGGAGAATCCTCATTAGCCAGTCCATATAGATACGGGTTTAGATAAAGGAGTTCACTTGGCACCTCACTATACTCGACATGATGATCGATTATCAAGACATTCTCCCTACGATCACTCGGAACATGCTTGTGGATAGGCCCTCCTAAGTCGGTGAAGATAATTAGGTCATACGCCTCTATAGACATTATCTCAGACATTATCTCAGGATATATCTTGTCTAGACAGATGAATTTAGCGTCCCCCCTAGATGAGTCCGTAAACAACTTTAGGAGAAGTGCACTGGCCAATCCATCCCCATCATCACTGAATAAAATGAGGATACGCTCAGCTTCAGCCAACCTCTGGGAAGCCTCAGATATGACCTCCATAAACATATCTACTGTACTCATGATACATCAGCCACCGGTAAATGCATCCAATCCAAATCCAGATGAAGATGCGATGGACTCCAGCGTCTTTTGGGAGACGCCTACTGGCTCCAATACTCTCTTTGCAACAGGTAACACCTGATTATAGATATAGTATTCCACATCTATCTCCTTGGGGTCAGCCTCAAGATAGTGTACCGCCCTCTTATACAGGGGGCCTTCGCCTGATAATATAATGTATCCAATGAACATACCCCGCTTAACCCTCCATCCCTCTGCAGCTAGTCTCCTAGCAACAGCTATATGAGGAGCATTCGCCTTATACTCTTCAAGGGGACGGGTTATCTGCTCCCATATAACCAGCTCGCTAATAGGAACCTCCCTCTTCCTCAGACGCCTAATACGGTCCCTCAATACATCGATCATCTTATCCTTGGAAGCGTCTTCCAATATCATTTTAATAAGGATATATTGGGTTTCCCGTGCATAGTCGCACCAATCCCTACGGACATATTCCAGCCCCACTACATCCACGATGCCATCATATGTAATGCCTGCATACCTCTTCTTAGCCTCTGTGAAGAGGAGACGCTTATATATCTTATCGATCTTGGCCTCCAGCCCCAGCTCCTCCCTTATCCACCTAAGGAGATCATCCACCTTATCCCTATCATAGACTGTGAAGAGGCTATCCGTATCTCCATATATTACCTTCAACCCGATCTCCTCCGCCTTCCTCAGGCTACGTGAAATCACTCTTCTACCTAAATATGTGACTAGTGAAGCCCCCTCCCAACTATACCATCTTGCACCTAGCCACCCCATGTATCCATAGAGTGTATTAGCCAAGATCTTCAAAACCCTCTGCCTAGCATCCAGGACCCTATATTCCACAGTCTCCCTATCCATCGACGCCATCAGGCGCCTAACCCTATCCCTCTCCTCAACTAGATGATCTAGAATTTGTGGGAACAACCCCTTTACATCCGTCTTAACACCTATGGAGAGCTCGTCATAGAAGATGATATTAGGACCTGGACTGGTTACTACAGTCTCAGGCGATATATTATTCTTCATTATAATCGTTGGATACATACTCTTATAGTCTATTACAGCTATATCCCTATGGAGGCCCTTAACAGGCTTCAGTACGAGGCCACCGGGATAGCTTCTAAAGCCTCGTTGAGATACTTTTGGGATAACCTCATTATACTCAATAGCCTTACGCATAATATAGTACTCTGCTTGACGTCCCGAGGATGCGGTAAATACGTAGTCAGGGGGAATACCGGTTATACTCGATAGGCTGAAGAGCTGGTCCCGAATTATGTGGAAAGCCTTATATAATATATATGCACGCCACTTAACATATTCGATTAATCGCTTTCTATCATTGATCCAGTAATAGTAGTACTGTAGTTCATCCACAGGCTGGGCCTCAACCTCAAAGCCTAGGAACGTAGCCAGTTCCTCAAGTGTCTTCCTCTGAAGCATTGGAAGGTCCTCCGCATACTCCTTAAGATCAACATGTACCCTACCTGCTATCGAGGTATGGCCATAGAGACTTTGGTGTATATCTATACCCAGCATTCCAATGGTCAGTGGGCTGCCCAAGTGTCTTGTGCGTTCAATTAGGTAGGGCCATATAAAGCCGTTGCCATTGAACGTAAGGATTATATGAGGGCTTAGTTGATCAACTGTTGAATCAAATTCCTTGAGAATCTCTTTGTCAGAACCTTCATATAGGAACTCCCTAAACTCCTTCCCATCATATACAACAATGTACAATACGGGATCCTTCTTGGGATCGGGGGCGCCGTATTTAGATGCGATGACCATATCGATGGAGAGTATCTTTAGAGGTGGATATGTCATCTGATGCGATTCTCCGTGGAAGCCGGTTAAAAGTTCAAAGACTACCCCATTCCTCTCATATAGCGGCTCTACTTCAAACTCATACCATGTACATGGGTTCAAGCCCTTAACCAAAATATATTTATTGGTGAAACGAATATCATCCTCAAAAAGCTTTTCCTCACCATAAATCCTCCTAAGGACTTGTATAGCCTCCTTAATATGCTCATTGGGGCCGGACAACTCATAGAACCGCCTCTCAACACCATAGAATTTCTTAACCACATTCCTAATTTCTAGTAACGAGGCTCCAGATATATGTGAAGCTAGGTTAAGCTTTAAATCCCCTAAGTCAATATCCTCTGCATCTACATAGAAATAGTTTTTAAAATTAGGGTCGACAATAATATGGTAAGCTCCCTCTTCATCAACTGTCCAGAGCCAGATTACCTCCTTACCCTCATAATCACCGGATGAAACATCATAAAACCAGTATTTCCTCCTCATAACCTACAATATTATTATTAGCAGCTTGGAATATATAGTAAATGTAGGTGGTTAACCGGTGCAGATACCTAGAGACACCTATCC
>JALTNJ010000146.1 GCA_027000765.1 Nitrososphaeria archaeon
AGGCGGTATCACAATGCCCGTCTAGAGTCTCTAGTAGGATAGGATTGAGTCCAGCGGACCATATAAAATATTATTTAAAGAACTCGGTGAATATAGAGAAAGCTGAGAAAATTTCTCATGAAGAGAGGATGAGGGTGATAATTGTAGGGGAATACGCCGATAGGGATAAGCCAGGATATCTTGAGAAGCTGAGGATGGTGATGGAAAAATGAAGAGTATTAGAATACTAGGAATAGGTGGTCAAGGGATAGCCTTCTCAGGATGGTTACTTGGTTATGCAGCCACGTTATCCGGTAGATATGCATCTGTCCACCACTCGTATGGAGCTGAGGTGAGGGGTGGAACCGTGACATCAAATATATTGATAGATGATAAGCCGATTGAAAACCCGTATAGAGATGTTTTCGACGTATATTTAGTTCTACACTCCTTTGGATGGAGAAATGTACATCCAGAAGATAAGGCAATGCTAATAGCTGATGAAGATATTGCTAAAGAGGATTCGCTTGAAGAGAGTCAGATAATATGGAAGCCTTTCGATAAAATAGCACACGAAAAAGGCTTGCCTGTCAATATGATTGCATTGGGATACCTAGCTAAGATAGGCGTGATAGATTTTGAGTCTCTGAAGAAGGCGGTAGAAACCCGTGGAAAAAACATTGAGAAGAATCTATTTGCTCTAAATATTGGATATAACCTGTAGTTCAGGAAATGTCTATTTTTTGACGACTATAGCAAACTCTGGACAATATCTTTCACATAGATAGCAGAGGATGCATCTTGATTCATCGGTGACAACAGCCGGGTGATAACCTAGTTTATTAGTCTCATCTGAAATCCTGAGGATCTTCACTGGACAAAACTCGATACAGATACGACATTCTTTACAGATGTTCCTGTTTATGTATATCTTAGGCATTCTCTACCACAAATAATATCAACTTAGCTAGGCACAAATATAAATTCATTATATCATAGATCGATAAGTATCATCTATATCCAAACATCTTTAAAGGAATAAATAAAATGGGAGAGTTTATGGTTGTTTACCCTTATACTCATCTCTCAGAGCCCTCTTACTAATTTTTCCAGTACCAGTTTTAGGCAACTCTTTCCTGAACTCATATTCATCCGGGACCCACCACTTAGGAATCTTTCCCTCCTCAACGAATTTCATCAAATAACTTTTTATATCGTCTCCAGTAATCTTATCCATCCACTCAGGCTTTGGAACTATTACAGCCATCGGCCTCTCTCCCCACTTCTCATGTGGAATACCGATGACCGCCACTTCGGATACTCCTGGATGTGTTGATATAATGCTCTCAAGTGTTATGCTGCTGATCCATTCACCGCCACTTTTAATTACGTCCTTAAACCTATCGACGATCCTTATATACCCGTCCTCTGTCCAGACTGCAACATCCCCTGTCCTGAACCATCCATCTACAAAGGCCTCAGAAGTCTTCTCCGGATCCTTGTAATACTCTGTTAGAACCCAAGGTGCTCTTACAACTATCTCCCCCATGGTCTGGCCATCCTTAGGTACATCATTAAAGTCGCTATCCACCACCCTAAGCTGGACTAATGGCCATGGGAAGCCGGCGCTCAAATGTATTTCATCCCTCTTCTCCTCAGGCAGGTCCTCCATACCTGGTTTCAAGTTGGATAGGGTCAATATTGGGCAAGTCTCTGTAAGGCCATATCCAGTAACGACTTTAATCCCACGCCTCTTAGCCTCTTCATATAGACCCTTTGGTATTGCAGCACCACCAATCACCATCTTAAGATTCGAGAGATCATAGTTCTTAGACTCCGGATGGTATAAAAGCATATGTAATAGAGTTGGCACACCCGCCATGAAAGTTACCCTCTCTTTTTCAATTAACTGTAGTATTACGCTGAAGTCGAATTTACCTGGAAATACCTGTTTAAACCCTAGTAGAGTAAAGGTATAGGGTAGCCCCCATGCATGTACATGGAACATAGGCACTAGGCTCAGCGCTACATCCCTATGGTCTAGAGTCACCCCGGGATAGACGAATTGTAATGGCGTCACAAGCGAATGTAGAACTATCTGTCTATGGGAGAAGTATACACCCTTTGGTAGGCCCGTCGTACCGGAGGTATACATTAGCGAAGCGACCTTATTCTCATCGACCTCCGGGAATTCATACGAGTCGTCTCCATAGTCCTTCAATAGAGTTTCATACTCATATACTTCCTTCCCCTCTATCTTGGGAGGTTCAAAGTCCTCTTTATCGGTCAACACTATGATCTTTTTAATCGTCTTCACGTGATCCTTTAGAATCTCTACAAACGGCAGAAAATCCTCGTTTATGAGGATAGCGTCGTCCTCAGCGTGGTTTAGGATATAGGCGATGTCCATAGGTGCGATGCTTACGTTTATAGTATGGAGGATATTACCTATCATCGGAATTGCGAAATAGGCCTCGTAATGCCTATGTGTATTCCACTCAGCAGTAGCGATCCTAGCACCGTCTTTAAGCCCAATCGCCTCTAATGCAGAGGCCAGCCTCCTAACCCTCTTATATGCCTCCCTATAGGTATACCGCACCTTATCCTTGTACACAATCTCAACATCTGGAAATTGATCTACAGCTCTGTATAATATCTTATCCAAAGTCAGTTGATACCTAACAGGAATCTTCTCAAGCATAGTCTCACCAAACAACTAATTAAAAATATATTATGTGGATAGCCTTTTAAAACTACAAATGTTTATTTAGAAAAGGGAAAAACATTCTATTAACAACAATCACATAATTTTTTTATAAAGTTAATTTTAATGCATTATCTGATACATCTTATATATCAATGGCATAAATATTCCATTTTTGAGGTGGTTTTTCTTGCATATCCTCACTGGTGGCGAGATTCTAGCTAAGGCGATGGTTAGAGAAGGGATAAAATACGTATTTGGAGTACCAGGTGGGGAACTGACTCCTTTTCTAGATGCTTTGAGAAAGGAAGCGGGGATAGAGTTTATCCTCACTAGGCATGAGCAGGCCGCGGCGCATATGGCGGACGCCTATTTCAGAGTTACCGGAGGGCTCTCGGCTGCTGTTGGAACCGTTGGCCCTGGAGCAGCGGATTTGGTTCCAGGCGTATATCCCGCATATGCAGACGGGATACCTATGGTTGTATTAACGGCTCAGCATCAGAGTTGGAAGGCGTATCCCTCCCATGGAAGTATGCAAGAGCTCGATCAATATGAGTTGTTTAAGGCTGTTACAAAGTGGAACGCCATCGTCAATAATGTATCTAGGATTCCAGAGCTGTTTCAACGAGCGGTTAAAATAGCGTATAGAGGTAGAATGGGGCCGGTGCATCTGGATCTAACTGTTGACGTGCTCTTCAAGAAGTTTGAGGTCCCTAATATTGAGAGCTTTATCCCAGCTAGGGAGCGTTATAGGGCATTAAAGAATCCACCTGGAGACCTTGAATTAATTAAAAAAGCTGCTAAGATGCTTATCGAGGCTGAGAACCCTATAATACATGCCGGTGGAGGAGCGTTATGGTCAGGAGCCTATGAAGAGATAAGGGAATTAGCCGAATACCTCTCGATACCCGTCACTCCGAGTATGATAGCTAAAGGCATTCTCCCAGAGGATCATCCCCTCTACTTGATCCCAGGTAATGTATCTGCGATGATGGCTCAAGCATCTGCTGATTTAGTCCTCCTAATTGGATGTAGACTTGGGGATCTAGACTTCTGGGGTAAGCCGCCTGCATGGGGTGAGCCAGATACTCAGAAGATTATACAGATTGATATCGATCCAGAAAATATCGCATTAAATAGAATAGTGGACCTTGCGATAATTGGAGATGCTAAGACAACACTAAGACTACTCATAGAAGAGGTTAAAAAATTAACTGATAAGAGGGAAAGGGATATATCCACCTACAAGAATATGGAGAAGGAGTGGATCCATGAATATGAAAAAATGGCTCTGGAGGACTGGGGAGGAATACATCCACTTAGAGCAATATATGAAGTCAGGAAGTTCTTCCCTAGAAACGCTATAGTTGTATTAGACGGTGGAAACGTCCCAGTATGGGCCCATTATCTAAATAGAATATATGAGCCACGGACATTCCTCTGGGCAGGTGACTCTGGACATCTAGGTACAGGACTGCCATATGCAATAGCCGCTAAGCTAGCCAAGCCAGACAGAGACGTATATCTATTGACTGGAGACGGTTCATTCATGTTCAATATACAGGAGATGGAGACCGCGATGAGATTAGGGACGAAGATACATGTTATTATCCTAAATGATAGAGCCTATGGAATGATTAGAGGTGTTCAAAAACAGCTGTATAAAGGGAATTATTATGGCGTAGATTTCAATGATGTTGATTATGCAAAGATAGCTGAAGGCATGGGATGGTTCGGCATAAGGGTTGAAGAGCCAGAGGACATTAGGCCGGCCTTGGAGGAGGCTTACAAACAGAATAAGCCTGCATTGTTGGACGTCATAACACCGAAGGAAATAAGTATGGAGCCTCCTGATCTAGCGATACTAGGAAACTTGTGGATGGAGGGAGTCGAGTTCCCCGAGTGATTATTCTGTATTTTGTCTCTGCACAGGAGGTGGATAATCCAGTGATGATCGGTAAAATTGATCAAATCGGCCTAGTGGTGTATGATTTGGATAAGAAGGTTAAGGAGTTTGAAGCGATGGGTCTAGGTCCATTTACACAGTTGGAGATCCCGAGCCTAGAGGTTTTATACAAGGGTGAGCCTAAGAGGATTAGGATGAAGATTGCTATGGCACATACTGGGAACATTCAGTTGGAGCTTATTGAGGCAGAAGGAGAATGTTTCTACACCGATTTTCTAAGGGAGCATGGAGAAGGACTTAATCACCTAGGGATATATGTCCAGGACATTGAAAAAGAAAAGCAGAGATATGTTGAGACAGGAATAGATATTCTCCAAGAAGGGGAGATCTATGGGGTAAAATGGGTGTATTTAGACACATATGATAAAATAGGATTTGTCCTCGAACTTATACAAGTCCCATAGTCCGAAATAGTCCTCAACCCAATCCATCTTTTTATTTGTATAATAGCTGTGGCACGTTATCTCCCTATATAGGGTTTATACACCATGTGTCCATTCTCCTTGTATAAACTGAGGAGTAGATCTGTTAAGTATTCCTCACCAAATAGCTGGGCTACATCGAAGATTCCTACTGGAGCATTTACACCAAGCTGATAAATGTCATTTATCTTCTTCTCGTCAGCAACGCCTTCATCAAGTATCCTATATGCCTCATTAATAACGACAGCCACAGTTCTAGTTGGGTCCACAGGATCTCCCTCAGGTATAATAGCCTTTCCACCACTCCATGGATAGAACCCTAGCCCGCGTTTTTTACCTAGTTCTCCCTTCTTAATCTTATCCTCTAAAATATTCTTTGGATAACTATATCTCTCACCATATATCTCAACTAAGTTGTCGAGTATTCTCTTGACTGTATCCAACCCTATGAGATCCATTCCTTCTACCACGCCATATGGAACCCCGAGGTTCTTAACACCAGCATCCAAGTCTTCTGGTTTAACACCTGCCTCCAGTCTTATTAGAGCATCTACAAAGGCAACGTAAAGTAGTCGGTTGAGGACAAAACCCCTACATTCTTTGTCTAGAGCCACTGGAGTCTTCCCCAGATCCCTACTCAATTCCAATATCCTATCAATAGCTTCGTCAGACGTCTCCTTACCTCCCGCGACTTCCACCAACTTCATTAGGATTGGTGGATTGGAGAAATGCATTCCCACTAGTCTCTTAGGGTACTCCAGGGGCTTTCCAATCTCCGTAATAGTATAGCTACTTGTGTTCGATATAAATAGACTATCCCTGTCGAGATACTTCTCTAAGTCTTGGAATAGTCTCCTCTTGACGAGGACATCTTCTATAATGGCTTCAAAGGCGAAATCTGCTTCATTTGATCTAGAGATATCCAAGGTATATTCTATATTTTCATATGCATCCTCATACCTTAATATACCTGCCTCCCGGAGATCATCAATTCCTTCTCTAACACGTTTCTTTGCTCTCTCCAAGGCTTCCCGGGAAATATCGAATAGAATCACTTTATAACCTGCATTTGCATATAGAAGTGAGATATCAGTCCCCATTAAACCTGCTCCTGCAAGAAATACTGTTTCGCCTCTCATTATATAGAAAAATTGTCGATTGGGTAAAATAAAATGGTTAGGGGGAGGTTTTTAGGCGTGAATATAACACGTTACCTATGAGACCACCGGAGAATGCAGCTACTATTGAGATGATTATCGGGACATATAGTAAGGGCCCTGTCTTAAACATGACCATTGTCCCATATGGATTTAATATATAGTAGTAAGCGATCATAACTAAGTAGAATAGTAGGACTGAGGCTATGGCCATGCATATACTTACAAGAGTCTTCTCCTCTCTATACGATGCTATCAACCCTGCTAAGAACGCCCCGATTATAACCTCATACCCATTTAGATGTATGTTTAGTGTCACTAGTAATATGAACATCCCTGCAACCAGGTTTGATATCCTAATGATTATCTGCCTCATTTATCCACCACCTCTGAATACAAGCATGCAGTCAAAGTCCTGTAACTCCCCTGTGGAGCCTATCATTATTATCTCGTTATACTCTCTGTTCACCCATGTCTCCAGCTGATCATGGTAATGTTTGTTAAAGGGATTGCCACTATTGCCACCTGGTAACACTATATAGCCCCAGAGTTTGTTTTCATCTGCTGGCTGTAGATTTGCTATGTATCTGATGCTTGATGCTCCACCTACTATATATGGCATCTTCTCAGGGTTAAAGCCAGCTACACAGACCGTGTATAGTCCTCCCTGCCCATCATACTCTGGATAGTTCAGCCATGTAAGTATGTCTCCAACAGGATGCTTTATACGGTATCTCAGGACATTACCCCATCTCCAGTTCTCCATGTCGTCGCCAAACTCACTCTTTAGTTTATTGACAGCATCATTGAGGGTATTTGCCAAGAGTATCTTAATATCACCGCCAATCCACCGGGTATAGCCAATTGGTAGGTTATTGTCAACAGCCATTCTAAGATAGTATTCAGTTGTCTCCATAGGTATTAACCCTACCCCAATACCGGCTTTCTCCGCCTCATCACCCCATAGCCCCCTGTGGAGGTTATATAACCATGCAACATATATGCTTGGAGCAATTTGATCTGAGCTCATCTCCCTATCCCACTCACTTAATAAATTAAGCGCCTGCAATGCATCCTCAGTAAGCGAAGCTTTTTTGACTAGCTGTAGCATCATAGGTAGTAGATAGTCTGCACTCAAACTATGTATATCCCTCTGAATACGCATCATATCCTCTATGGAGATCTTCCCCTTTTTAGCCAATGTCTCTTGAATGAGGGTAGCGATCCTTTCATATCTATATCTATCTGCCCAGCGCCAGCCAAGGTAATAGGGATAGTCACTGGGGACAAGCCTGTTGTTAGCTGTAGCTACAAATCCCTCCTCAGGGTTTATCGCATGGGGAATATCCTCGAATGGTATGAAGCTAATCCATTCTCCCTCCCCAGCACTTCCATTAAAAGGTAAGAAACCCATGTTAGGAATCTCAATATCCCCTACGGTGATTATAGGACGATTACCCCTAATCGGGTATAAGCCCGCTGGATAATATAGTATATTCCCTTTGTCATCCGCCGCTACAAGGTTCTGGGCTGGAACGGAGAAGTATCTGGCGCCTCTTATCATGTCATAGATGTCTTCCGCGAAATTATAATAGTAGAAGGCGACCAGCTCAAGAGTGGGGAGATGCCCAGTCCACCGCATAGCGTATTTTACCCCTTTATATTCATACAAGGGCCCGTGAACAGTAATGTTCACTGTGAAGGGAATGGTCTCTAGAACACCGTTATTATTCACGATTATATCTTCATGCACTCGCTTAGGCTCAAGCCACATTCCATTATAGAGGTACCTCTCACCATCCCACTTATAATAGTAGAAGTCGAGGACATCTGCACCGACATTTGTAAAGCCCCACGCCACATGTGTATTCCTCCCTATTATAATGAAGGGTATCCCTGGGAAGGTAACGCCGAAGACCGTGGCCTTGCCTTTGAAAATCAACTCAGCTTCGTACCATACAGGGGGAGCTTGTAGACTTAAATGCGGGTCATTAGCTAACAATGGATATCCAGTATCAGTGATTTTCCCAGATACAACCCAGTTATTTGACATCGCTAGTCCAGTTATCCTCCTGATTAACATCTCATTTTCTTCAAATATCCTGATTAAATCCTTTAGTGAATCTAAGGTGTTTGGAGGCGCTGTATATGGTGTATGTGCGACTACCTTGCTGGAGACAGTGAAGGAGCTTAATATTGGTAGGTTTAGACTGGCGTTTAATAGATCTAGATCCAACAATGCCTCATACCCATTTGCCTCTAGGAATGATAATAGCTGTAGATCCTGTGTTCCCCCTGCTAATCCCCACGATATTAGTCTCCCAATTGCAAGTGAGTCTACTGGAGTCCATGGCTCTGGCTCTGCACCTAAGAGATAATATTCAGGTGGTAGTGCATGCCGTTCCTTTGCATATTCAATAAATAGATTAATCCCTTCTGTATACGCCTCCATATAGCTGAGAAGCTCTTTAAACGACGAGTTCGACACTATAACCCTGTATGATTCTCCCGCTGCACGGTGAAGACCTATTACCTTAAAATGTTTGTCTGTCTCTATGAAATCAGGGCCAAAGAGTTCACTTAACCTACCTGACGCATATCTACGCATGAGATCCATTTGGAAGAGTCTATCCTTAGCCTGGATAAAACCGAATACAAGGTAAAGATCCTTCGGTGAACTAGCTTCTATGTATGGTATCCCTGTATTATCATATTTGACAATGACGTCTCTCTCTAAGTATGGAACGAGTATGTCCAGGTTCATCGAGCCAGAGACGGGAACTACTCCCAATGGACCTAGGATTGGGTTAATGATCTTCTGTAGTATAGAGACCATGTTAACGGCTCCAAATAGTAGAAGGAGTATAATAACTCCAACTAAAACCTTTGCCAGGACAACACGATTACTCATATTAAATAAAATAATATCCTTAAATCAATTTTAAATCCATTTTACATTATTAAAATAGTGATAGGAGGGGTCAGAGCTGATCTACTCTTCCTTCCCGGTATCTTGAGAACGGCTTATATCCAATAATTCTGCAATGTCGATTACCTCGATGTCGTCGCCAGCCTCACTCTTCAACATTATTTTACAGAATGGACAGGCTACACATAGTTTCTTCGCTCCAGTGGATATGGCTTCATCCGTCCTCATCCTACTTATCCTCTCTCCTCTCTTTATCTCAAAGAATAAATGTCCTCCTCCACCTCCACAGCAGAAGCTCTGCTCCCTAGACCTACCCATCTCAATCAGTTTGTCTCCCACAATATTCTTAATGACCTCCCTAGGCTCGTTATATATGTTATTCCACCTTCCTAGATAACATGGGTCATGGTATGTCACATCCTCACCAAGCTTATTTAATCCAGTTATTTGCCCCTTGTTAATTAGCTCAGCCAGGAGCTGTGAATGATGTACTACATCCAGCTCCACACCGAAGTAGGGATATTCATATTTAAAGACGTTATAGCCATGGGGACAGTTTACCAGTAGCTTATCGAAAGCATATCTACCTAGCAGTTCTTTATTCATATTTACTAACTCCTTGAACATCAGCTCGTCCCCTATTCTCCTAGCAGGTTCTCCACAGCAGTTCTCCTCAGGTAGTATCGCCACCTTCAATCCACTTGACACAAGTAGTTTTAACAGGGACTTGGCGATAGTCTTGTCAGCAGGATCATAGGATGTTTGACAACCCATCCAATATATGTAGTCATATTTTTTTCCTTCATCAGCGATCTCGACACCAGTCTCATTAACGAGCTCCTGTATAAACTGCTCTCTATCCGCCGGGTTGCTGCCCATGGGGTTTCCATATCTCATCAAGTTATATGAGACTTGAAGCACCTCCTCTGGAGTCTCCTCACCTTTTCCAAGGAGATATCTCCGCATATCAATGATCGACTCAACATGATGTATCAACATGGGGCATTGATATACACATGCTCCACAGGTTACACATGACCATATGATATCTGATTCAACGTATTTAGGCACTATATCCTCTTCAAACAATCCCTTATCCATCAGTCTCCTAAGGGTTAGCATCAGATCCATTGGGCTCAAAGGCTTCCCACTTAACGCAGCGGGACAGTTGTCTGTACAACGTGCACATTTTATACATGCATCATAATCAAGCCTCTGCTTCCATGTAAACTCCGATAACTTTCCAACGCCGGGAATCCCTCCCTTCTCAACGATCTCATCGATATTGGGAATAGCCTGGAACTCTTGTGGCGCATATGTTCTTGCGAAAAACGTGTTTAAAACTCCACCCGCAATTATATG
Source organism: Nitrososphaeria archaeon (assembly GCA_027000765.1). Taxonomy (GTDB): domain Archaea; phylum Thermoproteota; class Nitrososphaeria; order Geothermarchaeales; family JDFR-13; genus Geothermarchaeum. The sequence goes on from JALTNJ010000146.1 coordinate 10,520, forward strand.
GAATAGTTTCGTATATGGGAGATAGGCTACCATGAAGACCGCGAGTAGGAGATGGATGGACCAGATAGTTTTATATATGAACTGGAGGTTTGGTAAGGAAGAGAAGTATTTGACCAGCGTTATGCCTACCGGATCCCATCCGTTTATCCACTCCATTCTATATGCAGCGGTGGATACAGTGTCTAGAATATATCCCGTGAATAAGATCACAAGTAATATGAATAGAATAAGGTTATCCTCAACATCATTTGGCAAATATTTTGATCTAAAGAACATCCTTCTTGCAAAAGCCATTAAAATACCGATGATTGCCAAGACCCCGGCTATGTTAAGGGCAAGCTTAAATACTAGATATGGACCGTCTGTCAAAAACCTAATGCCAAATAGTTTTAGAGTTAAATCGGCTTCCAAAGCCCTTAATACTGTTCCTATTAAGAGGATTATAAAACCTACGTATATTAGAATGTGCATAACACCTTCATAAGGCCTGTACAAAACTTTTTTCTGTAACAATCCATATCTTATGAAGTTGTTTAATCGTAGGCCTAGGTTATCGAGACTCGGCTTTTCACCTCCATAGGTCCATCTACGATAGGCCCTCCATACTCCATAGAGGAAGATCACTGTACCCAAGACTAGGGATATGTATACCAATAACTCGATTTCCTCCACATACAGGAAATGCTCAATATAGATATTTTGGCTCAAACCCGACCCCTCCTTAACACAAAGTTTTTATTTAAACCCTTAAAAGGGCGCTATACTCTACCTCAACTATGAAAAACTAAATTTACTTTGTTGTAATAAAAAAATAAGGTTAGAGACCTTTCTTCTCCTTAAGTTTCTTGATGAAAACGGGTAAGAACTGATATAGGTCTGCGACCACACCATAGTCAGAGAATGTAAAGATAGGTGCATTCTTATCCTTGTTCACAGCAACTATTACCTTCGTATCACTTGCTGCCATAATATGCTGAGGAGCACCTGATATACCCACTGCGATATATAGCTTACCCCTAATCTTCTTACCAGATATACCGATCCACCTGTCTTCCCCTAGCCATTTGAAGTCAGCTGCCACCGGTCTTGAACATCCAACCTCGCCACTTAAAAGCTCTGCCAATTCAAAGGCCATCGCCAAGTCATCCTTCGCCTTGAAACCTCGCCCAACACCTACTATTATCTCTGCAGCCTCGAGGTCGACAGCACCCTTCTCCTTAGGCAGAACCTCAACAACTTTAGTGACACCGTCTATGACTTGCAACTCCTCAAACTCAGGTGTAGCCTCAGCATCAGATACCTTGAACTTCTTAGCTGGGACGGTTACGGCAATAGGCGTCTTAAAGCCATACAACGCGGTTGCCCTGCCACCCATTATTGCACGCTCTAGATAAGTAGTGTCTCCAGCTTTTGATATACCTGAGACCTCGGTAATCATCGGCATGTTATTGACCGACGCAACCCTAGAGAGTATCTCTGTACCATTTTTCTCTGCGGGCCCAACAACTATCTCCAACGTCACTTTCTCAATGACCTTTGATACTGTGTTTGCCACCGCCTCTGGAGAAGCGTCTGGCATTGAGAATATCTTTGTAAATCCTTTAACCTCCTCAACCTGATTCCCATATAGTAAGCCATATGCTTCGATAGATTCCCCTAGTTCACTGGCTAAAACCTGTATAAATCCAAGTCCATCTATTAGATGAGATGTTTTATTACCGATTACCAACGCCTTCATATTTCTACACCCTCACCACTCCTTCTTCAATTAATTTGTCGATAAGTTTCTCCGCAATCTCCTCGAGGTTCTCACCCTCGATTATCATGTTCTTCCTAGAGACGGTGACCAGCTTTATATCGTCGAACGGAAATAGTTTCTCAGGTGCATCCATCCCAATCTCGCTAATGGTATATGCTTTATAGGGCTTTGCAAACGACTTCCTGATCTGTAGTAGAGTCGGTAGACGTGGCTGGTTGATTTCCCCAGTTACACTGACCACCGCTGGGAGAGGCAGCTCCACAACCTGTAGGACATCCTCAAGATCCCTTGTAACCTTAACGGCGCCATTTATAACCTCGATTTTCCTCGCGAAGGTAGCCACGGGATATCCCAGCTTATATGCGATCCTCACTGGAAGCTGCGCCGACATCATATCCATAGAACCTTCTCCAGCCAAGATAAGTCCAAAGTCTCCAGTTTTCTTGATTAAATTACTGAGTACCTCGGCGGTTACCGAGACGTCACCAGGCAGTATAGTGTCGTCCACGACTACGTGAGCTTCATCAGCCCCCAGTGCCAGCGCCTCCCTCATCACATTCTCTATCTCCCTAGCCCTTTTGTCCACCGGACCCCATGTTAATACAGAGAAAGCCACTACCTTACCGCCAAGTTCACCCTTGATCCTAACCGCCTCCGCCACAGCATTCCTGTCATACTCACTAATCGCTAGAGGTATTGAATCAAATAGTATCCTTCCCTCTGAATCAGCCTTGATCATATTCACATCTAGAGAAGCCTTTACTAGAACAGCTATATCCATTTAAGTAATCACCTCATTAATTTCCTCCTTTACACACCTTAAAATATTAGAGGTTAACGAGTAAACAAAAAAAGATGACTATATGTAATAAATACATAGGCTAATATATAGACATGTAAAAACTATTGGAAAACCATCCCTAGAAAATTAATAAATAAAAAGTTAGAGAAGTTAACCGGGCTTCTTCTTAATCTCCTCTTCTCTCAACACTCTCCTAAGTATCTTACCTACCGTGCTCTTAGGCAGCTCATCTCTGAACTCAATGATCTTCGGCACTTTATACGGCGCTAGGTTCTCCTTTAGGAATTTCTTAAGGTCTTCATCCGATACTTTGCCCTTGTACTCCGGCTTTAGGACTACAAATGCCTTGATTATTTCACCGACCTTCTCATCTGGAATCCCTACTACAGCGGCTTCTGCAACAGCCTCATGTGAGTAGAGGACCTCCTCGACCTCCCTTGGATATACACTGTATCCCTTGTATTTAATCAAGTCCTTCTTCCTCTCCACAATATAGAAGTATCCCTCTTCATCCATGTATGCCATGTCCCCTGTTCTAAACCATCTGAATCCGAATTTCTCGAAGAAGACGGCTTCATTTTCCTCCGGCATGTTATAGTATCCCAGCATGACCTGGGGCCCTGATACAACTAGTTCACCCACCTCATTCGGAGGTAGAAACACTGGTTTATCGGGATCTGCTATACCAGCCAAGGTATTTGGGACTGGTAGACCTATGCTACCAAACTTATACTTACCATAAATCGGATTAACATGGGTTACTGGACTTGTTTCAGTGAGACCATATCCCTCGCGTATCCTACCCTTTGTGATCTCCTCAAACTTCTTAGCCACTGCAACAGGCAGTGGACCTGCGCCACTTACACATGCCTCTACACTACTTAAGTCGTATTTCGTGATATCCTCATAGTTAATTAATAATGAGTATAGCGTTGGTACACCATGGAATACATTTGCCTTATATTTCTGTATAGACTCCAGCAACTCCTTTAGATCAAGCTTAGGTAGTACAACTATCGTCCCAATACTATTAATTGCCGAATGCAAGACCGTGGTCTGGCCATAAATATGATACCATGGTAGCAGACCGACATAGACATCCTTCTTCTTCCTACCCCGGAAGAGCCATGAATCGATCTGGTATACATTAGCCACTAGATTATAGTGGGTTAGCATCGCACCCTTCGGGATACCAGTTGTACCCCCTGTATACATCAGGGCAGCTACATCCTCTTTTGGTTTAACAGGTGGTCTAGAGACCTCAGGCGGCGCGGATTTCATAAGCTCCTTGAAGGAGAAGAATTTCTCCCTATCGACCTGAACCTTAATCTTCTTCATAAAGGTCCTGTATAAAATGGCTTTCAACCCAGGTAAATAGTCGTCGACACCAGTGTATATAACTGCATCAACATCGACTTCCGAAACTGCCTTTTCAACATTCTCCTTAAACAAGTCTAAGGCCACTAAGATCTTAGCACCACTATCCTTCAGCTGATGAGCCACTTCCCTCGCTGTGTACAAAGGATTCATCGGCGTTATTATAGCGCCTGCCTTCAACCCCCCATAATATGCTATTACAAACTGGGGTGAGTTAGGCAGATAAATCGCTACCTTATCCCCCTTTTTAATACCGAAGGTATCTTGGAGAGCACGGCCAAATCTCTCAGAATCTAGGTGAAGCTCTTTATACGTTAGCTTCTTACCCATGAAAATTAAGGCAGTATGCTCAGGGCCCTCCCTATAAGCCCTGTCTAGGAGGCCGTATAAGGGTATCTCCGGTATATCTATCGTCTCTGGCGTGCCTTCATCATAATTCTTGACCCATGGTTTGGATAGGATCCATTTCTCGAAAATATCCTTATCATCACTAGTCTTCTTCTTTCTAGGACTCATACAAAACTAAATAGTATTGTTATATAATAAAGAATTATCTAGAACTATGAAAAAAGGAATGGAGAAAAATTTCTACTCTTTAATTGCCTCAAACATCTTCCTAAGGTTTACAGTCTCCATAACGTTTCCTGTGATCTTCATCATGCCCCTCATAAAGGCGGCCATAGCATCAAGCTCGCCATTTAGGATCTTCATCAAGACATCTTTCTCCATCATCAGCGTCGC
>JALTNJ010000147.1 GCA_027000765.1 Nitrososphaeria archaeon
GGCCAAAGGCAACTGTGGATAAGTACAAGGAGAAGTTTGATGTCCTGTTCCCGCAGGAGCAAGTCGGCGTAAACTATGCTGGTGTATGGACCTTAAAGGAGGCCATTGAGAAAGCTGCTTCAACGGATCCAGTTAAGGTGGCGCAGGCTCTGAGAGGATTAGACATCACAAGTGGTCCGGCGGGGAGACCGGGATACTATGGTGTGAAGTTTGACGACATGGGCTGGAACACGAGGGCTGTTGCTGTTATGGTTGAGTGGCTCCCAGGAGGAGACTTAGTGACAGTATATCCAGAGAATGTCGCCACACATGCGATTGTATGGCCATAATGACGCATCTGACTCTCTCTTTTTTATTTTTTTAGTCTTTTCCATCGAGTTGGTTTAGATTGGATAGGCATGATTAAACTGATGCTAAGATGGTGGATGTAAAATGGTTGATGTTAATCTGGCTCAAGCCATTGTCAATGGGCTTATGCTGGGAGGAATTTATATGGCCCTTGCAGTAGGGCTTAACGTCATCTTCGGCGTTGTTAAGATCGTGAACTTTGCACAGGGTGAATTCCTTATGCTCTCAATGTATAGTGTATACTGGCTATATGCCTTGATATACCTCGACCCTATTCTATCGATAGTCCTCAACATCCCGATATCCATCTTCGTCGGATGGGTGACCTTTAAATACCTTGTTAAGGACGTGGTGGAGAAGGGGGATTATGTACATATAGCTTTGACACTGGGAGTTAGTTTCATGTTTATTGGACTAGCACAGATATTCTGGAAACCGATCTATAGGGGGATCCCAACTGAATACGCTACTTGGGCGATATCTTTGGGGGGAGTCAATATTGGAGTGACTCAGCTACTCATATTATTATATGGATTATTCTCAGCGATAATACTCTCTATATTCTTCCGGTGGACTGACACTGGAAGAGCTATGAGAGCCGTCTCACAGGATGTTATGGCGAGCATGCTGATGGGCGTGAATATAACTAAAATGTATACCCTGGCATGGATAATCGGTATATTAGTAACGTCCCTAGCTGGAAACTTCCTAGCTACGTTTTATTATATACATCCCAATGTTGGTCAGGACATATTCCTATATGCATGGTTCGTTGTCGTCTTCGGAGGCCTAGGAAGCCATATTGGTGCTGTAATAGGCTCTATAATACTTGGTATAGTCCAGTCAGTCGCTACCATGTACATATCGGCTGACCTAAGCCTTGTAATCGTGTTCCTAGTCTTCATACTACTGCTTCTATTCAGGCCTGAAGGGCTTCTTGGCAGAGAGGTGAGGAAGTAATGCGTAGGAGTCTACAGATAGTCCTCGCGGCAATTGCATTATCGATCGTCCTCCCTCTATTCATGTCACTATACATGCTTAGACTACTTATTTTGACATATATGTTCGTTATCTTGGCCATATCATGGAATGTTATCGGTGGATATGCTAAGTACCTTTCACTTGGGCAGACTGTGTTTCTAGGAATCACTGCGTATACCTCGACCATGTTATTTGTATACCTCGGGATCACACCATGGCTTGGTATGTTCGTCGGGATACTGATGAGCGTTGCAATAGCGGCTGTAATAGGGTTCCTAACTTTTAAATTGAGAGACGCCTTCTTCGCGTTGACTTCGATAGCTATTATACAGGTCTTTAGGCTACTAGCCCTTTATTTTAAGAGCTATACTGGTGGGGCTCGTGGCATTATTCTACAGCCTAGAAACGATCCTATAAACTTCATGTTCCTCGATATTCTCCCATACTACTATATCTCCCTAGGTTTTCTAGTCTTCTCGATACTTCTCGCATATTTCTTGGATAAGGGCAAACTAGGATATTATCTCAAGGCCATTGGAGACGATGAACTGGCTTGTGAAGCAATCGGTATAAACACCTTGAAGTACAAGATATACGCATTTATGTTGAGTGCATTGATAGCCGCTCCAGTAGGCACTTTATATGCACAGTATATCATGTATGTAACGCCCGATGGAGTATTTAGTTTCCCACATTCTATCAAGGTTGCTGTTATGGCGATTATCGGTGGTTCAGGTACATTACTTGGCCCAATCATAGGCGCGTCTATATTGATTCCACTTGAGCAGATACTAACGGTATACTTCTCAGGAGTATATGGCCTTAATCTAGTGATATACGGTGTCCTACTGATACTGGTTATGAGGGTTATCCCAGGTGGCATAATCGAGCCTCTAGAGAATTTTGTTAAGGGGATGATTAAGAACATGGACGCAGGGGTGAGAGAAACCTCTGGTGAGTCTCTGAAGGAGGAGAAGGAGGTGGGTGGATGATGACTGATATACTTAATGTAAGAGGAATCACAAAAAGATTTGGAGGGTTAGTTGCACTAAATAAGGTTACAATGGATGTACATGAAGGCGAGATCCTTGGGCTCATGGGGCCTAATGGAAGCGGAAAGACTACCTTAGTTAATGTAATCTCAGGTATATATAAGGCTGATAGTGGGCAAGTGATATACATGGGTAGAGACGTCACTAATCTGCCTCCTCATAAGAGGGTGGAGCTGGGTATCGCTCGTACCTTCCAGACACCCCGTCCCTTTAACAGCCTCACTGTACTCGAGAATGTTATGATGCCTATTCTACATTTCGGGCATGAGCCGGATGTTAGGGGAACGGCATATAAACTTCTTGAGTTCGTGGGTCTGGAGAAATATGCTGAGTCCCCTATTGGTAAGCTTAACCTGGCTATGAGGAAGAAGCTGGACTTGGCTAGGGCTCTTGGGACGAAGCCTAAGATACTTATGATAGACGAGATTGCAGCAGGCCTCTCAGAAGGTGAGGTTAATGATATGGCTAATCTACTCATGTCTATACGGGACTCAGGGGTCACACTACTTGTTATAGAACATGTGATATTCTTCCTTAGAAAACTCTGTGACCGTGTTGTGGTCTTGGATGAGGGTGTGAAGATAGCTGAGGGCGATGTGGAGGAGGTTATCAGGATGCAGGAAGTCATATCCGCGTATATAGGTGAGGTCATAGAATGAAGCTTGAGATTAGAAATTTATCTGTTGAAATCGGGGAGCTGACGCTTCTAAAAGACATCAATCTAACGGTTTCAGAGGGGGAGGTCGTAGGCGTAGTCGGTCCCAATGGCGCAGGTAAATCGACATTACTAAAGGCTATTATGGGGCTTATAAATGTCTCATCTGGAGAGATAATGTACAACGATAAGAAGATCAATGGTCTACCTACATATGAGCGGGTTGAGCTCGGCTTGGCACTTGTGCCTGAAGGCAGACATATATTTCCCAACCTGACTGTTAGGGAGAATCTATTGCTAGGTGCCTATGTGATTAGAAAGGATAAGAAGAAGGTTGAGGAGCGGATAGAGTTCGTCTTAGACCTATTTCCATGGATGCGTGAACGTCTAAATCAACTCGGAGGGAACCTAAGCGGTGGACAGCAGCAGATGCTGGCTATTGCAAGGGCTTTAATGTCTAATCCAAAGCTCCTACTTTTAGATGAGCCATCTGCAGGCCTTGCACCAATTATAGTATCAGATGTATACAAGGTTATATCTACATTGAAGAATGAAGTAGGCATATCCATGTTGCTTGTTGATCAGAATGTCAAGAAGACACTGGAGGTATCTGACAGGGCATATGTCCTTGAACGTGGAAGACTGGTGTTGGAAGGAAGACCTGAGGAACTCTATAAAGAGGATATTGTCCGTGCTTATATGGGGGTTAAGGTATAGTCCCTCTCAATTTATTTATTCTTACATTCTATATAATTTATAACACATTGTTTTATGGGTGATTAATTATGCTTGAAAATCTACAACATCCTTTATTTAAGCTCTTTAGATTCCATTCCCCTACTAGGCTATTATTCGGCGTTGATTCTAGGAAGAGGGTGGGTGAAGAAGCTTCTAAATATGGTGAATCTGTCCTACTAGTATCCGACGCGTTCCTAAAGGATATTGCTTCTGAGATAAAGGGTATATTGGAGGATGCAGGTCTTAATGTAGATCTGTATGACAAGGTTAAGCGTGAACCCACTTTAGAGACTCTGAATGATGCTTCTAAGTTCGCGAAAGACGTGGATCCAGATGTGATTATAGGTGTTGGTGGGGGCAGTACGATGGATACTGCCAAGGTCGTATCAGCTTCACTGACAAACACCGTTTCTATTGAGGATATGGTTGGTATTGATAATGTTCCTGTAAAGGGAAAGCCACTTATACTACTTCCAACAAC
>JALTNJ010000148.1 GCA_027000765.1 Nitrososphaeria archaeon
GAGGCGAGGAATACAATTTATATAGGCTTCCCACTAGGTAGATGCTTAAATAACATCTGTAAACGCCTTCTTATGAAGTGACCCGGCATATCCCACTTGATAAAAGACTCCTACTTATCGAGAGGGCTAGGGAACTACATCGACAAGGCCTCGGCTACCGCCGTATCCAGAGAATCCTATACGAGGAATATGGAGTACACGTCCATAGATCAACCCTCTCATACTGGCTGAGGAACATCCACACCCCATATGGCCGGATTAAGCAGCTGGATAAAACCGATATGGATTCATATGCATATATCATAGGGGCATCCATTGGAGACGCCTATCTACGCATGAAGAAAGATGTTGAGGGCTACATGAAACACCTCATTATAATGAGGGTCAGGGACAGGGAATTCATAGAGGAATATAACAGGAGGCTTATGAAGATAATCCCTGGATTAAAACCCAAGATAAAACAGGGTAGGAGAGGTTTCTACGAGACAACAATATACAACAAACTACTATGGCTAGAAATAAAGAAGTACCAGGAAAACCCAAGCAAAATATACCAAGACCTAAAAAACAATAAACAACACTTCCTAAAAGGAATATATGATGCCGAGGGCTTCATATCGGTATCTGTAGGTAGGTTTTTCAGTGGAAGCATCTGCTTGATTAATACTTCATACGATTTATGTAGTGTGGTTTCAAGGTTCCTCACAGAATTAGGTATGTATAATCGTATTGAGACCATTGATAGGCGTGGAGAGCCCGTTGTGGTAGATGGCTGGTTGGGTAGGGTCAATAAGATAGTTTATATAGTTATATTCTCATCCTATCGGAATATCATAAGGTTCAGAGATCTCATCGGTTTCACTATACGTAGAAAGATGGAGAAGCTAAACGACTTTATAGAAATTCGAGTTAATTATGGGTATAAGTCTGAGGCTAAACAAGAATGGATGAAGAGATATGTTAAAATAAAAAATAGGTGGATAAAGAAGAAAAAATAATTTTTAAAATATTACCAAAAAATCACTATATTATTAATAATAATCAAAAATAGCGGGGGGTGGATTTGAACCACCGACCTCCGGGTTATGAGCCCGGCGGGCTTCCTGGCTGCCCCACCCCGCTGTCTCCATATTATTTTGTTTTGTTGTGTTATTTATATTTTTCTTGATGGTGTTTTCTGTTGTTTTTATTGTTTGTCTATCTTTTTTAGTGTGTTTATTAGGTGTTGTATCTCGTCTTTGGTGTTGTAGAAGTGTGGTGATACTCTTATTAGTCCGGGTCTTGCTGAGACCTCTATTCCTTCTTTTAGTAGTTTCCCCGTGGTTTCCTGTGGATTTTTATGTTTGAAAGTGGTTATTGGCGAATGTCTCTCTATGTGGCTGTAGAGCTGGTATCCATTGTCGATTAGGGCCTCGGCTAGGTAGTCCGCTATTTTCTTTGTATGCCCCTGGTATTTTCCTGGTGCATCATATTTTATGAGGAATTTCAGTGACTCGTCTAATGCGGTGAATGCGGTTAATGCGGGGGTTCCCAGTTCAAATCTGGATGCGTCCTCTGGATATCTATAGTTGAGGGCGTTGAATGGCCTCTGGAACTCGTCTTCCCCACGCTGTCTCCTTTGGAAGACTGAGTCGTCGATGGATAGCCAGCCCATATACCTGGGCTCGATCCTCGTCAGGATGTCTTTGGATACGTATATCATGGCTGCTCCATATATGCTCATAAGCCATTTATAGGATCCTGTGAATGCGATGTCCACCCCTAGTTTCTTCACGTCTACGGGCATTACCCCAATGGCGTGGAACATGTCGCTGATGACTAGGCCGCCCTTGCTATGGACTAGGTCGGATAACGCCTTTAGATCCTCTATATAGCCTGATAACCAGCCTACGTAGTCGACTATGGCTAGAGAAGTATTTTCATCGACTAGCTTCTCATAGTCGCTGAACTCCGTATACCCGCCTCTATCCCTAACAACCCTAACCTCCTTAACCAGGCCACGTCTCTCCATCGCCTTGGCCATAGCCAGTGAGGTTGGGAAGTTATGTTCACTAACCACGATATTCGAGTCTCTATCGAGGTCTAGGGAGGATAGTATGACGAGGAATGCATATGTGACTCCAGGTGCATATGCCACTTCTTCTTTGGAGGCGCCTATAAACCCTGCATACCTCTTCTTCAACTCCATGATCCTATCGAGGGCATGATCCCAGGGATCACCATACTCAGCCCGATAATCTATGAGTTTCTTAGTAGTATCTGCAACGGGTTTGGGGACCGGCCCCGTACTAGCATTATTCAAATACACTTTATTCCTGATGGAGGGAAGCATCTCCCTAACTTCATCAAGCCATGGCATAAAATAATATCTATGTATATGATGCTTTTATTGTTTCCACCAGGTTTCTATCCAAGGTTATAGTCTGGCTATTGCCTGGGCTACAAAACTATCTATATCCCCCTGGCTCCCCGTTATACTGATCCATATGACCTTATTATCTTTGTAATAGAATATATAGTGCATGTTGTTTCCCACACCAGTGTAGACCGTGACACCCTCTACAATATTCTCAACCGGGGGTGTATAGGGTGTCTCCGCCTGACTCATCTTACTATACATCTGCTGTGTCATCGCCTTAGCCTCCTCGGGAGACTTATATGCAACTGCCCATATATGGGCAACGTCCTGGTTCTTGGCGTATATAGCTACCAAGCCATCTACAATAGACTCCTGTGTAGTTAGGAAGAAATGTATCTTCGCTAGACTCGCCATAGCCTCTTCACCAGACCTGTATTCAACTAGGATGTAGCCCGCCAGCTCCTTAGGAGGCTCTAGAAAGACATTATTCACCCTGTTATTAGATTGGAAATATATTATTCCAGCTATAGCCAATACTATAGAGACTATTAGTAGGATTGTGACCCGCTTATCCATCTTCAACGTTCATCAACCTGCCATGGATTATATATTTAGCTGGAGATAAAAATTATTCTAAATACAATGCTGATAATAACCAGAGTCATACCTATGGATGAGGATTATGGTTGAGGAGAGTATGAAGGGCTTTAGAGTAGGGATAGACATTGGTGGGACATTTACAGATCTAGTGGCATTGGATGAGGAGACTGGGTTAATAACTCATCATAAGATTCTCACGACGCCTAGCGACCCTACTAAATGTTTTATAGAGATTCTTGAACGTCTCGACAAACCAGTTAAAAATATTAGTATGATTATCCACGCCACAACCCTGGGGACAAACATGTTCCTAGGCCAGGTGGGGCTGGAGCCTCCTAAGGCAGCGTTAATTACGAACAAGGGGTTTATTGACGTTATAGAGATTGGGAGGCAGAATAGGCCCGAGCTATATAACCCGTTTTTCACTAGGCCTAAGCCACTTATACCTAGGCGGCTTAGAATAGGCGTATTTGGACGCCTAGACTATATGGGTAGGGAGATTGAGCCACTTGATGAGGATGAGATAAGGAGTATCGCTAGGATGCTGAGGGATGAGGCTGATGTAATCATAATCTCGATGCTCCACAGCTATATAAACCCCATGCATGAGAAGAGGATTAAGGAGATTATCCTTGAGGAGTATCCGGAGGCGGTTGTAGTCGCTAGTCATGAGGTGGATCCCCAGCCGAGGGAATATGAGCGGGCTATGACCACGGTGGTGAACGCAATTCTAAAACCAATTTTATCCAAGTACCTTGAAAAACTATCCAGTCTACTCATGAATAGAGGATATAAGGGGCGTTTCCTGATCATGAAGAGCAGTGGTGGAGTAGCCAGTGTAAGGAACGCGGTTGAGAAACCCGCTGCTTTCATCGAGAGCGGTCCAGCTGCTGGAGCCGTTGCAGTGGCCTATGTATCACGCCTACTGAATATCGAGAATGCCCTAGGCCTGGACATGGGTGGTACAACTGCAAAGGCCTCAGCCGTCTTAGGTGGAAAACCGCATATAGTCCCTGAATATGAGGTTGGTGGAAAAGTTCATATGGGGCGGTTGATGAAGGGCTCTGGATATCCCCTGCGTATACCCCATATTGACTTGGCTGAGGTAAGCTCAGGAGGCGGTACAATAGCCTGGGTTGATGAGGGAGGCGCCCTAAGGATAGGGCCGTTAAGCGCGGGAGCCGATCCAGGGCCAGTATGCTATGGACGAGGAGGTACACAACCGACTATAACAGATGCAAACCTCATCCTAGGTAGGCTTCCGAGGGTCTTGGGAGGAGGAG
>JALTNJ010000149.1:0-10658 GCA_027000765.1 Nitrososphaeria archaeon
AGGCTCGCTGCAGCGCCAAGGATGAAGCCGATACTTATGTATGGGACACCATTGTGTGGATAATAGTCGAACACTCCATATAAAAGGACGGTTATCACTAGTGCTATATAGGATATTGTCTTATACTGTGTCTTTAGATATGCACTGGCACCTTCTCTAATGGCGTTATATATTTCAAGCATCTTCTCATCGTCGACCTTTTCTTTGACTACGAGGTATGATAGGATTATCGCGACAACGAGAGATACAACCCCTCCTAGTAGTGCAAATATACCCAGATCCAACATTTTGACACCTCACTTTTGATATACACTGTTCTTCCAGACCAATATATGACTATTAATAAGAAAATGTTTGCCTTATTAATATTACTCAATATATTTACTTTTCCCTATATAGAGTCAATTTATAAAGTTGATAGGAGAAAAATAAGGAAAGTAAAGAATTAACGGATTTATTTGATCCCTAAAAAGGATAGAAGCTCTGAATAAGCGTTTATCTTACTGATAGACTTGGCGTCTATAGGACCTGGCTTCTTCATGAAAAACGCATTTATTGGATACAGTGTTCCTTTATATCCCTTTTGTATAACCACCTTACCTAGGCGTATGAGATCGACAACCATTCCAGCTAGAGAAGGACTGTCGTTTATTCTTACATTGACATATAACTCATCTTTGAGACCGTTGAAGTTAACATATTCAAGATGTAGAGAAACGAATTTCTTGTCTCCTAGAGGCTCTAAGTAACCAGTCGGCTTTATATAATGCGGCGCATCATAGCCTAAGATATCCTCTACGATACTGCTTTTAGTTAGCTCCTTCATCTTATTCTTCTCTGGGATAGTCAATGCAAGGAAGTCGAGGTTTCCTCCTATGTTGAACTGTACTATAAACTTGACATATCTGTTTCTCTCAGCTAGATGCTCTAGTATATCGGCTGTTAGGGGAGTGGCTCCAGTGGCTCCGTCATCTCCTAATATCACGCTATTGACACTCTCGTATAATGATACAAATGCAGGGTCGTTAGCTAAGAAAACTGGAATAACATTTACGAATACCACTGGATTTACTCGTTTAGCATATTCTGCAGCTGCATACGCATATAATTGGGAGGCCGTGAATGAAGAAGCTTCATTGTTGTCTATCGCAGCTTTTAGGGCATCGAGTGTATCAAAGGTCTTGCCATACTCGGTTGTAAGCATGTTAACAATTACATCCGGCTTATGCTTTCTCCATTCATCGATGAAATACTCAACCATGTCTCTAAGCGTATCGTATTCCTCGTCAATCGAAGTGGTTTTTATGGGCATCCCCTCTACACTTTTGAGGTGAACGCCTTTCGAGATCACCAAGTCCTTTAGGGTCTCTGGGACAGGAATCGTGTCTTTGAATACATTTCTAGCGATTTCATACGCTGATTTACCCACTTTATTTACATCCACATCATATGATGCAACGATATTTATCTCCTCGATACTAACTCCTATTTCCCTTTTAGCAAGGGGAACCCCATATGGGGGGATATCTCCCTTCTTAATCCTTTCTAAACCAACCACTAAATGATTTGCCACCATACCATGACCAAGCAAAACCGCATTCACCATTTATCCACCACCTCCAACTCCACATACTATTATCTATATACACATATTACTATCTAAAGCACCAAAACGTATATATAATAACAATGGTGCTTATATATCAAAAACACACAAGCAATTATATATTTTACGTTTACTATTTATAAAAATTTTTCATTTTTATATATCAGAAATAAGGAAAATATATAGTTTCGATTGAAGTTGTTATATCTTTACAAACTCCTTTTTCCTCATAATCCTATTAAGCTTAAGCGTATAGATGCTTTCCCTACCTAGGATTACTAGGCTCATTACATAACTTATTGCATTTGCAACCATGATAGGGACAAATATAGTATAGCTTCGTGTCATCTCAGGTATCATTACTAGTGTTGTCAATGGGACTTTTGCTACGGCGGTGAAGTAGGCGGCCATCCCAACCAAGGCATATAAATTAGGGTCGGAGATTATGTTTGGGAATAACTTTTCAAATAAAACACCGAGTCCCGCGCCCAGGAACGTCCCAATAACGAGGCTGGGTGCAAAGATTCCTCCTGTCGTACCTGATCCCACTGTGAATAACGTGGCTATCATCTTCATGAATGCTATGAAGAACAATAACGACATTAGTGTTATCTTACCCATGAAGAAACTATCTACAGCTTCATACCCAACTCCCAATATACCATATTCGACGAATTGAAATCCTATTAATCCAACTATTAAGCCAAATATCCCCGTCTTTACATAGAGTGGGAGTTTAACCTCATCTACCCATGTCTCAAACTTGTCGAATACAAGCACCCAAATGGCGCCTAACAGTCCTATCACCACACCCAGTAATGCTACAAAGAGTATCTCAACTATATTTGAGAAGACAATTGTATATGGAATGTAGAATGCGGGGTAGTCTCCTAGAAATTGTGTAGCGACTATCTTACCAGTGACTGAGGCTAATAGCAAGTTTATAAGACGAGAGGCGTCTATTTCAGGAGAAAGTATTTCTAGGCCGAATATCAATGCACCTATAGGCGCATTGAAGGTGGCGCTGATACCGGCTACAAGGCCTGATGTGACAAGTAGACGTACATCTTTAGGTCTAAGCCTAAGTATCTGGGCCATCGAAGATGCTATACCAGCACCTATCTGGGCGATCGGTCCCTCCCTACCAGCACTACCTCCAGATGCGATTGTTATTGAAGCAGCGAGTATCTCTACAGCAGCAACTCTTTTACGCATAAGCCCGAATTTATATCTAACCGACTCTATGATCTGAGGAATCCCGTGTCCCTTCGCCTCAGCCGCGAGATTCTCAACTAAGAGCCCAACTAGTATTGCACCTACCATTGGAGATATAAATAAGTAGTCTCCAAATATCCTCATAAAAAAGGTTTCCCTAATTATCGAAATCATTTCCCTAAATACAACGGCTCCAAGTCCACCGAATACGCCTATGAGAATACTTAGTATTATTAAAGACATATTATACTGCTTTAGCCGATACATAAACTTTCTTATTCTTAGCTTGAGCTTCACACTACTTATCAACTATATATCACCATCATCCGCGATAATATTGCCATGTCAAATGAGTTATCGATATTTACCTAGAAGAATAGTTTACGTCTCTTTCTCAGTATTAGAAGTTTATCGCCTTCAGTTAATTTTAGATCGTCACTTGGAACAAGCACCTTATCGCCTCTCAAGACCATAAGTGGATAAACGATGTCTTTACTGACCTCCTTAACATAGGATAACGGCTTACCTGCGAAGTTGTCTTTCCTGATGAACACCTCCTCAACATCCACATCCTCTCTAGATATCTTAACGAAGTCAACGAATTTAATGCCTCTAATCAAGGCATCTATCTGTATAGCTATGGTCTCTGCAGGGTTGACAATATTTGGAATACCTAATTTCTTACATATCTCATGGAACGCTGGATCCACTATCCTCGTTATAATGTTCTCTACACCATAGTGTTTAGCAAGTATCGACGCGATTACATTGGTCTTATCATCACCCGTTACAGCAATTAAATAACTTGCTTTTTTTATCTCAGCCGACTCTAGCACCCAGGGATTCGTTGCATCACCTATTATAACATGACAATGAGTATCCTGGAGCAGGAACTCAGCACGATTCCTATCCTTCTCAATTATAGTAACAGCGTATCCCTCGTTCTCCAGCATTTTAGCGACAGTGTATCCTACTGCTCCTCCCCCAACTACAATTACATACTGCATATAGGGTCATCCCACAGCCATATCTAGATATACGAATATCAATTTAAAGACTATTATAATTAAATTCCAATACATAACTTTTTGACGGATTTATATAAAATATTTAGGTTTTGATTAAACGGATAATAGACTAATCCTCCTCTTCCTTAATGTACTGATCAGCCTTAGCCATCAGTGATACAGCGACATCTATTAACTCGATATATTTCTCTACATCTTCTTCACTATGTTGTACACTTACTGTCCACATCTCTTCCGGACCAGTTGCCATTGGAATCAACCCACGATTCACCATCCCAAAGAAAAGCGGATACCATATCTCTAGATTACTTTCAAGTACCTGGCGGAAGTTCCATACCTTCTCCCTAGAGAACATTATCGCTCCACTGACTCCAAAAGTCTCAATATAAGCATCCACAGCATATTTCTCAAATGCTTCTTCATAAGCCTTCTTCAGCTCCTTAGTATACTTAATCAGCGGCGGATATACATCCTCTGTTAATATCTGGGTCAAGGTTATGTATACACTTCGTAGTGCAAATGGATTTGCATTATATGTCCCTGCATGGATCACACCCTGGTACCTAGGTGCATCTGAGGGGGCTATTAGACTCATTATATCCTCGTCTCCCCCGACTAAACTGACTGTTGCACCTCCGCCAATAGCCTTAGCCAATGTGATTAGATCAGGCTCAACACCCAAGATCTGAGACGCTGTACCTGGGTGAGCCCTCATACCAGTCTTTATCTCGTCGAATATCAGTACTATATCATACTCTTTTGTAAGCTTCCTAATCTCCCTTAGGTAGTTAGGCTTTGGGTATATTATCCCTGCATTCATCATAATAGGTTCCATGATCAACCCTGCTACGTCGTCACCCTCCTCCTCTAACAACTCCTTAAGCGGCTCTAGATCATTAAATGGAACTATCCTCACCAACTCCTCGGTGTCCTCAGGCAGTCCAAGTGAATCAAGTACACTTACAGGCATCCTCCTCGGGCCTGCAAGGCCCCTCGTAGGCCAGCTACTTACAAGCATATAATCATATGTCCCGTGGTAGCTACCCTCTATCTTTATGATCTTATCCCTACCTGTATATGCCCTGGCAAGTCTACTCGCGAACATAGTGGCTTCGCTACCACTGTTACTGAATCTAAACATATCGATATCAAATATCTCTGGAATAAGCTCTGCAAGCTCCTCCAGCAACTCATGTGGATATGTGTATAATATACCCTCTTCAGCCTGTTTCTTCCAAGCCTCAACCAGCAGGGGATGCGCATGCCCCACTAGGAGAGACCCATATCCCATGTTAAAATCTATATATTCATTGCCGTCTACATCCCAGATCCTAGATCCCTTCGCCTTGCTAAAGTATAGGGGATATGGTTTATAGTAACGTTGGTTGCTATTTACACCCAATGGGATATATTCAGAAACCTCTTCATATATCTCTCTAGAACGCGGTGTTCTATTCATGTATTGACGGACTTCCTCGACAGTATCGGGTCCAAAATCTTCCCAATCAACTAGATAAGCTTCAAACATAAGCTCAAGCCCCTTGAATCCTCCGTTCTCCAATAGGATTTATGCATACCAGGAGGTCAGTAGAATCATCATCACTAGACAATACGTAACGACCTCCAATATATCAAAATGGTGAAGAGGATATTAATAACCTTTTACATAATTTTAGGAAAAAAAGCTAAAAATTACATTCTAGACTATCCTAGATAAGCTATTTTTAAGAGATCATCTGCTCATTTTTGGACAATACCGTTAATAGATGTGAACATAATATAATATGAATGGTGATTACACATGGAAGAGAAGAAGGAAATTGAGAGAGATGTGGATGAGTTGGAGGCGGTTCTCAAGATAGTCAGTAGTGAAGTGCCAAAGCTAATAGAGAACATCATCAAGCCTTTGAAGGATATACTAAACGAGTTCTATAGCCCTGAGAGTGTTACGAAGAGGGCAGAGGCATTTGCATCGTTCTACAAGACACTAGTTGACAGTGGCATCCCCCCTGAAGAAGCCTTGAAAATAGCGAAGTCACAGATATTGGATATTAACATGATAATTGAGAGGATATTTGGATCTTTTAGTAAAGGGGAGACACACTGGGAATACAGAGATGAGTAAGGCATCCAATATACTTACAGTGATTAAAGTTGCATTATACATCGTACTATTTATCATACGCCTATTGAAGGTAGGCCTGAAATACCTATGGTATAGAATCGTCTTTTACATTAAGTGGCGTGTCGCACTTAGAAAGACTAGGGAGATACTGAGGTCAGCTGGGATGCCTACTGAGGAGGCTGAGGCCATAGCATTTGAGATAACTGGACCACCACCCTCACTGAGGAAGATGATAAAGTCGAGAAGGAGGTTTAGATGGGATGGAGGAAATATCAGAGATTAAAAGGAGGTTGGGAGAGATATCGAATACTCTCCATAGAATTGAAGGAGAGTTGGCTAAATCAAATAGACCTGCTACTCAATTGGAGGGTGCGATGGTTAGGACCTTGAGGAGACTAATTGAACTCTATTATATGATGATCGACTATATGGATAGGAGTCAGAAGCTATATAACCTTGCTGGTGGAGACGATATCAAGGTATGGATTATAAGAACACTGTATAAACATGGTGAGATGAACGTGTTTAACCTGACAAAAGCCATTAAAGAATCCAGGGGGAAGGCTAGTAGGAGGATAGTGGCTAAAAAACTAATGGAGCTGGAGAAAGAAGGGATAGTGAGTATGGTTAAGCGTGGAAGAGAGAAGGTCTATTTCCTCAACCTATAAACTTATCTATATCCTGGTTTCTATCGATGATATTTCTGTCACTGGAATTCCTCTCCTTGATAGTTCTTTAATCCATTTAATCGGCTCTGTAATCTTCTCTGGTGGCACTACTCCCTTTTCAGGGAAAAGGCCTTCTGCTAGGGTTTGAGCGCCTACACTAGCTCCTACTCCCGTTGTATAGGCTGTGACACCGGCTTCCCACTCCTTATAATATCCAACGGGCCCAACGAAATATAGTAGCCTACTCTTGACACCATCTCTCCACCCTATTAATTCCACTCTCAAGGCACCTATTACATCTTCCGGCTCTCCCGGTCTAGTTAGGGATGCCAATAGTTTCTGTGGAGACACCATACATTCCCCCACCGGGACTTCTTCCCTTGACGTGAGCCCTACATTACGTAGGAAATCCAAGATTGGAAAGACTGCCTCGTCCCACGTATCCTTATAGGTAACCGTCTTAACATTTGGAATCGTATGGGGTAGAGTCGCTAACTCACTATGTATTATAGCGAAGGTCTTTTGATATCCAATGGGATCTGGAAAGTAGGTTGTCTCAGGGAAACTAAGTGGAGGCGCCTCCACGTATCTTCCATTCAGATAGAGGACTGCAGGCATGGTGGCTTCATCCAAGACAGTTAAAACGCTGAAGCCGAACATAGACCCATCGGATGACTCTCCAGCACTCCCCCATCTAATATGTATCTCATCCACGGAATCCATCTTACTGGCTCCATATCCCACCAAAACATTAGATGTACCTGGGTCATCCCCTACACCGATAACCACAGTTATACCAGCCTTCTTAACCTCATCATTCATCTTAAGCTCTTCCCGAGTCATCCAGAAAAGACCGCCTAAATCAACCATATCCCTACCTGCTTTTATAGCGGCTTTAATGGCATGTAAATTATATTCATACCACGTTGCATTTACAACTATATCAGCCTTCTTCATCTGACTTGCTGTCAAATCTATATCTCTAATATCTCCTTTCTCGACTTCTAAACGTGGATCATCGATCTTCTCCGCAAACTCTTTAAGCTCATTATAATTATAGTCAACTGCCAGGACGCCATCTACTCCTTTACTATTCAGAAGATCATGTATTATTACTCTCCCTACATTACCTACTCCAAGAACTAGATACTTCATTAAAACCACCTTATTATAGAAAGAAGATAGAGAGAATTGTGGAATAGAATGTGATTATCAGTAGGATGCACCTGGTATACTTACTTTCTTGATGTCACGCCCAAGCCTTAGTTCCCTTAGCTTCTTCTTCCTTGGTACACCATCCTTATTCCATCCACGTAGCTTGTAATACTCATCCAGCATCTTCTGGAACTTCTCAGGAGACACTGCAAATCCTTTATTTGGACCAGTCGGAATTGGTTCATGAGCGATTCTATATGGAATATAATCATCTTTCCTAGAGAAGCCCTCTCTTACATTGAATAGCCTAGTCAAGTTATAGATCCTCTCGCCAACAGTCTCTAGATCCTTAGGCGTATACTCCATTCCAGTAACCAGCTTTAGATATTCAGCCATTTTCTCGTAGTTGATATCTAGGAAGTCGCAGAATACCATCGACCACTTAACCGCGTTAAAGTTCTGCATCCTAATGACCAGCTCAGCCTTACCCTCTGGAGTAAATGGATCCATGTCTCCAAATGCCTCCTCTGCAATTGGCCAAGCCCTCATATGGCATGCTCCTCTGTCGCTTGTTGCATAGGCCAGGGCCATTCCAATGCTACCACGGGGGTCATACGCTGGATACTCAAGCCCCTTCGTCTCAATCGCGAACTTATATGCGTCTCCACCTAGCCATAGGGCGAACTCCCTTACCCCTTCGGCCAATACGTCTCCAATGCCTTCTCTTTTAGCGATCATCTTTGAAAGCTCCATCTGTGCATCTGCATTACCAAACTTTAGCTCTAGGCCACCAGTATCCTCCTTTGTTAAGAGACCCCTTTCATATGCCTCCATAGCATATCCAATCACATTTCCAAGGGATATCGTGTCCATACCAAGGTCGTCGACAAGACTATTCCAAGCAATAATCGCCTTGAAGTCGCCTAACCCCGTGTTTGAACCTCCTAATCCAATTGTCTCATACTCTGGGCCATCGAGTGTAATCTCACCCCACTTCTCATCTTTTATCTTAGTAATGTTTCTACATGCAATGGTACACCTATAGCAGGCTCCCTTGGACGTCCGATATTTCCTCAGGGTCTCTGCATCAATCTTATCAACGTCCTCAAAGACCCCCTGCTGGAAGTTCCTTGTAGGTAGAACACCAACATTATTACTAGCCCTGACTATTATAGGCGTCCCATCTGTCCTAGCCCACTCCTGCGAAGGCCCCATAACCACTTCCTTAATGAAATCCCTATTGAATTCCTTAAACCCATCTGGATCAGCTATCTCAAATTTGGGATTAGATGTATCCGCTGAGACAACTATAGCCTTCAGCCTCTTACTGCCCATAACGGCTCCAGGCCCGCCTCTAGCATGGGCATGGTGATAGTCATTCATAACCGCGGCAAGCTTCACCAAGTTTTCACCAGCAGGCCCAATTGCAGCAACCTTCGCATCCTTATCCCCAACATCCTTTACAAGAGAATCTATAGTAGCGTATACACCAAAGCCCTTTAGATGCTCAGCATCACGGATCTCTACAGACCCATCGTTGATGTAGATATAGCTTAGTTTAGGTGCTCTCCCAGTGATGATTATCCCGTCGTATCCAGCCATCTTCATCCAACAACCCCAGAACCCGCCGGAGTTGCTATCTAAGAAAGTCCCTGTCTTTGGAGACTTTGTGATGACAATGCTTCTAGCAGTAGCTGGAGCACCTGTAGCTGTTAATGGACCAGTAAAGAACATCAAGAGATTAGTCGGTCCAAGAGGGTCGATATGTGGAGGGAGAAGATCGTATAGGAGCCTTGCTCCAAAGCCCTTACCGCCTATATACTGTTTAATAAGGCTTTTAGCCAGCCTGAGCTTCTTTATTTTACCTTTGGTTAAGTCCACATAGAGAAGTCTATTAGCATATCCAGATACCATTCAGAACACCCCTGTAAACATTAAAAAATAAATTGTTTTGATGGATATATAACCTTAATCCCTAAAAATTGTATGCTTGTCTAAATTTTACCGAAATTTCTTAACCATAATAAATGCTGATACTCCTTCATAATAATTTTGTTCATAGCCGTTTTGACTGCGTTCAAGGAGCCGGGTAGTAGGAAGATTAATGAGGATTTATAGAAGCCTGCTACAGCCCTCGTTGATACTGATCTAGCACCGATCTCTCCCTCACTATACAATGTAAATAATGCTGGGAAAGCCGTTAGCTCATCATCCAATAGAGATTTAACAGCCTTGTACGAGACATCACTAGGCGATACCCCGGAGCCGCCGATGATGAGGATCAGTTCACATCCACTGTATATAGCTTTCTCTATAGTATTTATTATCTGCCAATGAGAGTCCCTAACCAAGTATCTATAGATCTCCTCGATACCCTCTTCCCTAAGTCGCTCCTCAGCCCAGTCTCCAGACTTATCCTCTATATTATCGCCTCTTAGCCTCGACTCGAACCTACTGCTACTAACGGTTATTATAGCAGTTGGAGGCTTATATGGGATCGAGGCATGTTCATGAGGCATATTCTAATCACCTTTCATTTTATATACGACCCTTACATCCCTTATAACCGTAGTTGGATATGCGCCTGACTCATCCTTCTCATATTTCTTAACCATATCCCATATAGTGAGTAATGCTAATACAACGCCCGTCAGAGCCTCCATCTCAACACCAGTACGTTCAAAGGCCTTGACCCTAACCCTAACAAGGATATTATCGCTATTTAGCTCGTGCTCGAACCATACCCCGGTTATAGAGATTGGATGGCAATAGGCAAGTAAATGAGGAGTCTTTTTAACTCCCTCTAACGCAGCGATCTTTGCAGCCTCAAACACGTCGCCTTTCTCCACATTCCCCTCCTA
>JALTNJ010000149.1:10668-15039 GCA_027000765.1 Nitrososphaeria archaeon
CCTTAATCCGTTTAATCGTCTCGCTCCTCAGGTATATTCTCCCCTCTGCAACAGCCTCTCTAAAAACCTCCGGCTTCCCGCTTACATCAACCATGCCACCATTACCCGCTGAGATCGGTGGGGTTACGACGACCTCATCTCCATCCTGAACCATGTATTTAAGACCATCTTCATTATCGAGGGGGACTCCGTTGACAAACACTTTATAGGGACGTTTAATTCCATATTCCCCTGATGATACATGGTCGTACAACGTGGACCCGTCTGTCAGTTTTATGTTACTAAGGAGTTCCTTCAATATAATATCCTTTGTATCCAGCTCTATCATGGGTTTACCTAGTAAGTCTCGAAATCGCCCGAATACCCTAATCTTAATCATAAGCCTCAAAACAATTTATACAGACTTACACAAATATAAAATTCCCTTTGAGATGGTATAGACATCAACTCTAAATTACTTGCCATATCTATTTAATTATCTTGGGACCCATATGCCTAGACTTAATCTGAAAAAGGCGGCTTATCTCCAGAAACGCCTTGCAGGGAAAGTCATAACAATAGACGACTTCAATAAACCCATTAAATATATAGGGGGAGTTGACGTTGCATATAAACGTAGGATGGGTATAGGTGTAGCGACACTACTTGAATATGATTCGATGAAGTTGGTGGAGTATAAACATTATATTACTGAGGTTGATGTCCCATATGTACCTACTTTCCTTGCCTTTAGGGAGATTCCTCCGATGGTTGGGGCAATAGAGAAGCTCGATAAGAAACCTGATATAATGTTGGTGGATGCACATGGACTGGTTCATCCCAGGGGATTGGGAGCAGCATCTCATATAGGAGTAGTCTTGGATATACCTACTATTGGTGTGGCTAAGTCGCCGCTAGTAGGTAAGGTTGATGAAGAAGGGTATATTGTCTATAAGGGTAAGAAGGTGGGATATAAACTGGGTCCAAGACTATACGTTTCTATAGGGCATAGGGTCTCCCTAGAAACAGCTATTGAGATCGTTAAAAATACTCTGAGAAACTCTATTCCCGAGCCTACTCGTCTAGCACATATATACGCGAATAAATTGAAGAAGGGGATGAATACATAGAGTTAATACTAAATCTATTTGAAAAGATATAGTCTATGTAGTCTATAATATTATTGTTCGGGATGAAGGGGAGAACAGCGTATGCCGCTATCCTATTATCACTGATGCTGTTGCCCTCCTTGGGTTTAGGTATTCAATGCTATGCACAAAATACTCTATATATATGGTCGTATGAGCTTAGAATCCCAAGGAATCTAATTACTGAAAACGCCACATTAGGAAATACAACAAATTTCGAGATACCTCCTGAATTACTCTATCTCCTAAATGATCTGGATAAAATTAAAGAGATCCTTCAGAAATATGACACGGAGATGGCTTCTCGCATCGACTCCATTGAACTCAAGATAATAAGTGGAGATACAGAAGGGGCATATCTCGATTATTTACTACTGGAGAAGGATCTACAAACCCTCTTGGAGGAAATTAAAAACATTAATTATCAAGACTATCTAGAGCTAATTAATTTACTGCCTGAGGACCCACAATCAATTTTCAATCCTGATCAAGCCGGTGGAGATATCCAGAGAATATTCCAGACAGAGATGAATATTGATAACCTAGGGATGATGCCCTCTATACCCAATAAGAGCATCGGAAGCAACTTCCTAAACCCACCCATAGGTAGCCCCACCCTACCCTCGCTATTCTCCATGAATATACCTATGGAATTCCTAATCATGATTATAGTTGCCTTGGCAGCAGTAAGTATAACCCTATATGTAGTAGTCAACAGAAGAGATGTTTTGTTACCTGCTATCCTGAAGACTGAGAAGATAATAAAGATTTTTAAAGAGAGGGTCACTGGATCGAGAGTCCTGCCACCAGATACACCAGACGATAGGATAATTTATAACTACTATATGTTTCTAAAGAAGGCTGCGGAGATGGGATATAAGAGAAGAGAGTATGAAACCCCGTTAGAGTTTGTAGATAGAATTGAGAAAGAGGAAGTGAATACGATAGGGAAGAGATTGAGCATTCTATTTGAAAAAGTTAGATATGGGTTGAAGCCACCTAAGGAACATGAAATTGAAGAAAGTGAAGTACTCATCAGAAAGCTCTCGGAATTGGGGAGTGAAGAAAAATGATCTCAAAAAAGACCGTTGCAACGATAGCAGTGATACTCCTCTTTCTCGGCATGGTTTATGCGCCACAAAAATATATTATCCACAAGACATTTGCCAAGACCCTTAGCCCATATAATGCCGACGAATATGGAACCCTAAACTTCATAGAGTTCTTCAACAATACGGGATACAATGTAGTTTTAGGAGGCCCTCAAAACCTTAGTAGGCTGGGAGATGGAGACATATACGTTTTGATAGGGCCAGATCAAAGTTTATCTGAGGAGGAGATACGCCAGGTCAAGGCATTTCTGAAAAGAGGAGGGAGTATATTAATAGCAGATGAACTCGGCACCGTAAATACGCTTACAGAGACCCTGTTCGGAACACGTATAAATGATACTTATGTGGAGAAGCTGTTTACATATATCAACTCTACTAGGGCCAAGAGGCTACGGGTTATCGCAAGTAATGAACCGGTTCTATTCCCTACACATATAGGTGTTTTGGCCCTCCCAGACAATGTATCCGTATTAGAGCCTCTGGAGCCAGGCATGGATGTATATAACGCGTCTATGTATTTATACTCGTTATATGAAGAGTTTTCATATCTACGTGCAGAGGGCTATATGGCATACCCTACCAGCCTCCCAAGCTATATAGAAGAGCTGGGTATTATGATGCCTGCAGGCTATATAGTGGTTGTGGATAAAAGGGATCCTGATACTGGAAAAACATATTCAAAACTATCGGTTTTCTCCGCCTACTACAACCCAGATGATGACCCTCTTCATAGGTACGCTGGTAGAGTATATCTTGTTACAGACACTCTTTTATTCACAAATTCTTATGTCGTCTCCTCCCTAGAGGAAGCCTATATGTGGGGTCAAGTATATCGTAGAATGGAATTCTATTCTAGACTTATGCATTGGTTGTCCAAGGGAACCGTGGATTCCTATCCTCCACCGACTATATTATTCGACTCTATACATTACCAGCCCTATGAGGTGAAGGTGCCTCTCCCCCATTTAGGAAGGCTCCTGGTTGGAATGCTGGCGGAAGAAGTCAAGCTGTGGAAAGACACCTATATGGATAGGATAGATACAATACCGATATGGCTTATGCCACTATTAGTCTTATTCGTCGTAATCTCTGTCTACACAACATATAGGAGGAGAGTTAAGGTAAAATCTGGAGATGACCGGTGGATACCCCCTGTTGAAGAGAGGAGGTTTGTAGCTGAGAGTCCTTTCCTAAAGAGACTTAAGGAGGGTATTAGGGATAAGGAGTTCTATAAAGATATGATAATGGGCTTGTACGACCTATACAACTATATCCTAAAGGAGATTATTGGGAGGGATATTGAGGAGATAGTACGTGAAGGGCTTCCACCAGCTGTTGAAGAGAAACTAGGTGGAGAAGCATCCAGTAAGATACTTGAGTCATGTAGGAGAATATATGGCTTGAGAGAGAAGATCGTATATCGTAGGATGCTCCCCTTTATATTGTCTTGGAAGAAGACATTTGAGAAACTATCATATGAAGTTGATTATGTATGTAGTAGATTAGGTATAGAATTTATTGAGGAGATAGAAGGAGGTAAGAAAATTGAGTATGTCATCAAATGACCCTGAGTATGTATACGGAATATGGCTAAAGCTGAAGGATGAAGTGGCCAAGGTAATCGTGGATCTACAGGAAGCGTTAGAGGAGATATTTATCTGCCTCATTGCACAAGGACACATACTTTTAGAGGGGCCGCCAGGCATAGCCAAGACAACACTAGCAAAGACAATCGCTAAGATACTGGATCTAAGCTTTTCGAGGATACAGTTCACCCCAGACCTGCTTCCAGCTGATATCATCGGCACCAAGATATATGACCAGTCCCTAAAGGATTTCATCACCAAGAGAGGACCTATATTTGCAAACCTTATACTCGCCGATGAGATAAATAGAGCAGGGCCAAAGACCCAATCCGCCCTTCTTGAGGCGATGCAGGAGCGTCAAGTTACCATCGAGGGAGAGACATTCCAACTGCCTGAACCCTTTATGGTAATCGCCACTGAAAACCCTATTGAAGTCGAGGGAACATATGCCCTTCCCTCAGCACAGCTTGACAGATTTCTAATCAAGTCTACAATAGACTTTCCTCCACGCGAGGCCTATAGAGAAGTAATAAATAAGTATAGTGG
>JALTNJ010000150.1 GCA_027000765.1 Nitrososphaeria archaeon
GACTAGCATTATATTCTGTGTAATATAGATTTGTAAATAATTATTGTAATAGGGCTATGATGAATAATGGTTGCGTCAGGCATGAGGCAGTGAGGTTAGGATATGTTGTCAAATATATTTCACATGATACTATGAAGAACTATAATGCATGTTATAATGTGGTTTATAACGGGAAAATATTAAACCGTCTGCTGGAGATAAGCTAGGAATCCCTTTAAATGAGATATGGATTAGTAAAAGTGAAGACCTATTGCCAATAAAAAAACAAGAGGTGATGGATATGGTTAAAGAGGAAATAATTAAGATATCTGATGGAGTTTATTGGGTTGGAGTGAAAGATTGGAACCGGAGAATATTCGATGCGTTAATTCCCCTTCCCCAAGGTACCACTTACAACGCTTATCTTGCCATTGGTGAAGAGAAGACTGCCCTCATTGACACTGTAAACCCTGGGTTTGAAGAGGAGTTTGAAGAGAAGATAAATGTAATAAGCAATTTAGGGGAGATAGACTATGTTGTGATGAATCATGCTGAGCCTGATCACGCTGGATCAATTCCCTATATTTTTAAAAAGAATAGGAAAGCAATACTCCTGACAACTGAAAAAGGCTCAAAAATGGCTAAAATTTATTATAATGTGCCGAGTGAAAGGATAAGAGTTGTAAGAGATCGGGAGAAGATTGAACTCGGTGGTAAAACACTTTGTTTTATAGAAACTCCTTTCCTACACTGGCCAGAAACCATGTTCACATATTTAATGGAGGATAAAATACTATTTCCATGCGATTTTTTCGGGGCCCACACAGCCCTTGGAACCTATGACGATGATGTTGAGGAGATAATATCACTTGCAAAGAGATATTTCGGTGAGATAATGATGCCATTTCGAAACATGGGTAAGAGAGCTCTTGATAAAATAAAGGATTTTGAAATCAGGATCATCGCGCCAAGCCACGGTCCTATATATAGAAATCCTGAGAGAATACTCAATGCATATGCAAAATGGACTGCTGGAGAAACGAGGGAGAAGGTTATAGCTGTATATGTATCGATGTGGAAATCGACGGAACGGATGGTAAGAACAATTGTTGACACCCTGATTTCAGAAGGGCTTGAAGTCTCTCTCTACGATCTCGTCACAGCAGATATTGGAGATATAGCTGAAAACCTAGTCGATTCAACCGCCATAGTTATCGGTACACCTACCGTTCTCGGAGGTATGCATCCTCTAGCATTATTCGGAACATACCTCGTGAAAGTGTTGAGACCTCCTCTCAAATACGGTGTAATCCTAAGTTCATATGGTTGGGGAGCCGGTGCAGTGAGACAGGTATCTGAGATATTAGCATCCACAAAGATAGAGGTTGTGGGAGTAGTAGAGATTAATGGACCTCCTACTGAAAAAGATAATGAAGAGATTATTAAGATAGGTAAACAACTTGCTAAAAAAATCAAGGGAAAACCTAGATGAGACTTTAGACCTCATAGAAAACAAAAATACTGAGAAACTTGAAAAAGGCTGGCTTTTAGAGCGTGAAGAGAGCTACCGAGGAAATACTAATCAGGTAGAGAATGGAGAGACTAGGGGAAGACCGACATCATCTTTACCATTAAGTGATGCAGGAGAATAGGTTTATACACTTGTTTTGAACCATAGAATACATCAACAAACTTGGTGGAAATCAGTCGTACAATCCTGTAGGCTGATGGTAAACTTTTCCTCTATTTCTAATCCCACGGATTGCCTCTTTTCGGACAGCTCCGATATTCTAGCTTTCACCGTTCTAACACTCTTGCCTAGAGCTTTTAAATACCTCTTCTGCTAGGACGGTGTATTCTCTGGTTCCATTAGCAAGTTCTAGGGTTTCCCTCGAAACAGGATCCTTCATAATTTCTTTTTTGATATTCTGGAGAAGAAATATATTGATTATAAATCTAGATTTTCATATACCTTAGTTTTGTTAGGAGAAATGAGAGAGCACAATGTAGTTAACGATTGATAGGCCTGTTGTAATCCTGAATGTGAACGAGTATTAAGATTTATTAAGTCTTTTTGTAATGATTAGGGTTTATTTCAGTAATTTGACGGGTTCCAAAGGGATATTGTAGGTGGTTTTATGTATAAGAGTATATCCATAATTGGTGCAGGGATAATTGGAGGGGCGATTGCCAGGATCCTGGCGAGGAAGAAGATTATCGATAAGATAATTGCTACGAGGAGGAATCTGGATAAAATTAGGGATCTAGAGGGATTAGGGGTAGTTATTACAAGCGATAATATTTGGGCTGTGGAGAATAGTGATGTTGTTATTGTATCTGTGAAGCCGAATGTCCTGACTAATGTATTGAAGGAGATAAAGGAGGTAGCTAAAGGGAAATTATTGATATCCGTAGTAGCTGGAGTGCCTATCAATGTAATTGAGAAGATAGTTCCAGGTACGAGGATTGTAAGAGCAATGCCTAATATAGCTGTATTGGTAGGTGAAAGCTTCACGGTATATTCATTTTCACAGAATGTTACTGATGAGGATAAGGAATTCGTGGATATATTGTTTTCATCGATAGGAATAGGGATTGAGGTTGAGGAGAAATACCTCAATGCCTATACAGGCCTCACAGGTAGTGGACCGGCATACATGTCCACATTCATAGAGGCAATGGTATATGCAGGCCTCAAAGTCGGTATCCCAAGAGACATAGCATTACTTGGAGCCACTCAAGTCGCAATCGGAACAGGGAAACTAATTAGGGATGGAGGTATGCACTACGCCAAGATAAAGGAGATGGTTGTGACACCGGCGGGAACCACCATCGAGGGGTTATTCGAGTTAGAGGAGATAGGGTTAAGAAGAGGGTTGATGAAGGCCGTCTATGCAGCTACTCAAAGAGCAGAAGACATCTCCAAAAACAAGGGTAATGCTGAGGCATAGTAAGGAAAAGTAAATAAGGAAAGTGGTGCGGGGGGTGGGATTTGAACCCACGAAGGCCTACGCCACAGGGTTTCTTCTCCCTCAAGAGGGAACCTAAGCCCTGCCCCGTTGGCCAGGCTAGGGGAACCCCCGCGTTTCCCCCGTCTATCTCTATATCTTTTTCGGGATGTTAAATAAAAATTTACATCTACTTTGTGTATATATTGTTTTGCATATGTCTGGTTGTTTATATGTTTTTTATTTTTTAGTTTTTTTATGTTTTTGCATTTTTATGTTTTTGGAAAATTGATTTTCTTTATATATAACCTCTTTTTGAATATGTATATTTGGTGATGGGAAATGGTAGAGGAATTATTGATGCGTGTAGCAGAAGGTGAGAGGATAGATGTTGGTAATATGCGTGCTAGACTAAGCTCCCGCGATCGTGAGAAGCTGGGTGTTCAAGTCGGCGACTTGATTGAGATTAGTGGTAATAAGAGGACAGTTGCACGTGTCTGGCCCTCCAGGGTTGAGGAGGAGGGTGTAATCAGGATAGACAAGTATATTAGGAGAAATGCCGGCGCTAGGATCGGCGACACGGTTAAAGTTAGGAAGGTTGAGACTAAAGGTATACGTAAGCTTACGATAGCGCCTTCAGTGCCCATTAGATTCGGGCCTGACTTCATAAACTACGTTAGAGATAGGCTGCTTAACATGCCGATCAGCAGAGGAGACGTCATAATAATCCCAGTATTGGGCCAGGCCCTAGAGATGATCGCTACACAGGTTCTTCCAGGGCCCTATGGCGTCGTAGATGAGAATACAGAGGTCGTGGTTAGGAGGGAGCCTGTGAAGGAGGAGGAGAGGAAGATTCCGAAGGTCACCTACGAGGATATCGGTGGCCTAGATAAGGAGATTCAGAGGATTAGGGAGATGGTTGAGCTCCCACTAAGGCATCCAGAGCTCTTCAAACACTTGGGTATAGATCCGCCGAAGGGAGTATTGCTATATGGACCGCCTGGAACAGGTAAGACGCTACTGGCCAAAGCAGTAGCTAATGAGAGCGGTGCACATTTCATTGCGATAAACGGCCCGGAGATCATGAGTAAATGGTATGGTGAGTCTGAGGCGAAGCTACGTGAAGTGTTTAAGGAGGCTCAGGAAAATGCCCCGAGCATAATATTCATCGATGAGATTGATGCTGTAGCGCCTAAGAGAGGCGAGGTCACAGGTGAGGTTGAGAA
>JALTNJ010000151.1:0-983 GCA_027000765.1 Nitrososphaeria archaeon
GTTATTGCAAAGATCCGTGAGATCGAGGATGAGGCGATTAAACTAGTTGATGAGGCTATTGAAAAGTATAAGAGGGGTGAGCTGGAGCTCATCAAGGGATTGTCTGCTGAGGAGAGCCTCGAGCAGAAGATACATGAGATCCTGGCTCATGCTAGGACCGAGGCTGGTAGAATAGCCTTGGAGGTCTTGTCGCGGGATAACCCGCTTTATGTCATGACTGCTAGTGGGGCTAGGGGTCAGGAGATCAACGTGGCTCAGTTGACAGCGCTCCTTGGTCAGCAGACTATACGTGGTAAACGTATTATGAGGGGTTATGAGAACCGTACTCTCTCCACCTTTAAGGAGGGAGATATGGGTGCACGTGCCCGTGGATTCGTATCAAGCAGCTTCTTCTCAGGTCTAACGCCTGTAGAGTTCTTCTTCCATAGTATGGGTGGTAGAGAGGGTCTCATGGATACCGCTGTCAAGACTCAGCAAAGCGGTTACCTATATAGAAGATTGGCGTATTCACTGGATCACCTGAGGGTTGACCACGATTTTGTGGTGAGGACTTCAGACGGTAAGATAGTCCAGTTTGTATATGGAGAGGACTCTGTCGATCCAGCTAGAAGCGACCATGGTAGGCCTGTGAACGTGGTGAGGCTTGTCGAGTCCATTAGCCTACTATATCCAAAGGGTGAGAAGGCTAGTGAAAAGTTTATAGACAGGCTTCTAAACAAGGTTGGAGACGAGATCCCGATGTCTCTTAAGGAGGAGCTTAGAGAGACGCTGATTAAGAAGAAGGCTAGTAAGAAGGTGGTTACTGAGGCTATTAGGCAGGCGGTTATAAACTATAGGAAGGCCCGGGTCGATCCCGGTGCTGCAGTGGGTATTGTAGCGGCTCAGTCTATTGGTGAGCCGGGTACGCAGATGACCCTGAGGACATTCCACTATGCTGGTGTTAAGGAGAAGGACGTTACAATAGGTCTCCCCAGGATCATCGA
>JALTNJ010000151.1:993-14877 GCA_027000765.1 Nitrososphaeria archaeon
GACTATGCGGCTATCGAGTCTGTTGGGATAACGGATGAGAAGATTAGGAAGATATTTAGTAGGAGATACTCAACTGAGTTGAGGGACGGCTTCCTAGTCATTAGGCTCCCGAATAAGGATGTCGAGGGCCTTAAGAAGGCTAGTGAACGTTTCTTAAAGAGACATATAGCTGGTGTAAGCGGTATTATACGTGTGACTGTTGAGAAGGTCTATAACGATGAGCTTGGTGAAGAAGAGTGGGTTATATATACAGCTGGTAGTAGCTTGAAGGATGTCCTGCAGTTTGAGGGTGTAGACCCGGCTAGGACGACGACCAACGATATATTCGAGATATATCGGGTGTTGGGTGTCGAGGCTGCTAGGGCAGCTATAATTAATGAGATTAAGGCTGTTATGGAGGAGCAGGGTCTAGACGTTGACTATCGGCATGTAATGCTCCTCGCGGATATGATGACTAGAGACGGTGTTATTAGACAAGCTGGTAGATATGGTATAGTCGCGGTTAGAGATAGTGTCTTGGCTAAGGCCGCGTTCGAGATAACGATTCCAGTCTTGGTAGATGCATCTGTATCTGGTGAGAAGGATTATTTAAGAGGGCCGACTGAAAACATTATAGTGGGATCTAGAATACCCTCTGGAACAGGATCTGTAGAAATCTATATGGAGGTTGGTGGAAATGATAAGTCTAGCGACGATAAGGAAGCTTGAGAGCAGTATCCCTATTATTGTAAAGTCTGGGAAAGTGGTCTTTGGAGTAAACTATGTACTATGGAGTCTGAGGAATGAGCCTGAGAAGGTTAAGGCGATCGTGGTCTCCAGAAACCCTCCACCGGGTTTCTTGGATGAACTCGATAGGATAGTGGAGTCTCTAGATAGGAAGATTCCAATTATATATTCTACTAAGACAAATATGGAGCTTGGGGATCTATGTGGAAGACCCCATTCAATATCTGTAATGGCTATCTACGACTTTGGTAACGCGACTATATCTGAGGAGGAGCTTAATGAATGAGAAGATGAAGCTCACTAACGACGAGCTATCGTTGATGAGCCTGTTCGAGGGATTGACAGACGTATTTCCCATAGCATGTAAAATATATGAGGACAGTGTCTTCTTCATAGTCAATAAAAAGGATTTCCACAAGTTATTGGCCAGTGGATTCAGGATGCTTCTACACAGGCCTGGTGGGCGTAGGAATAAGCTTAGACCCAATCATATTATCTCTACACTCGTATCGGAGTTGAGTAAGACCGTCGGTAAAAACATAAGCATCACTTTCTACGATGGTGATCTAGAGAGTTTTGTAAGGAATTTCTTCAGGCTTTCAAGAAGTGATACGGTTATCATCAGGGAGTCGGGAGACGGTAATAAGATAGTCACGATTATAGTGGATCCAGGTAAGCGTGGTAAGGTTATTGGGAGAGGAGGGTCAAAGGCCAAGGTCGGTAGGGAGTTTGCACGGGCATTTTTCGGTGTAAAGACCATTATAATTAAATAATGCTGGGGCTAAAGCTTTTATATTGCTGGTGTATAAGCTAAAAATTTAATTAGATGGGTATTTTTATTGAGAATAGGATGGTGTCGTAGAGAATGGGGAAGAAGAGTCCGGTAGGTCTGTTTGCAGCTAGGAAATTAAGGAAGAAAAGGCAGAAGTTTAGATGGAGTGATATAGAGTATAGACGTAGGATGCTGAGGCTGGATGAAAAGGTCGATCCATTGGAAGGGGCTCCGATGGCCAGGGCAATTGTATTGGAGAAGGTGGGTATAGAGTCTAAGCAGCCTAACTCAGCCCTTAGAAAATGTGTCCGTGTCCAGCTTGTTAAGAATGGTAAGCAGGTGACGGCCTTCCTACCGGGTGACGGTGCTCTCAACGTCGTTGATGAGCATGATGAGGTCATGATAGAGGGCATCGGAGGCTCTCAGGGTAGGGCTATGGGTGACCTACCGGGTGTTAGATATAGGGTTTTCCTAGTAAACGGCGTCCCGCTTAATCTCTTGATAACTGGTAAGGTTAGGAAGCCTAAGAGATAGGTTTAGAGGTGTTTATATGACTGAGGAGACTAAGGAGAAGAAGAAGGATAAGCCGGCGGAGCTGAAGCTCTTCGGTAGATACTCATTTTCAGACGTTAAGGTTAGGGATATCAGCCTCCAGCCATATATATCCCTTAAACCCATCCTCCTGCCATGGAGTGGGGGTAGGCATGAGCATAAGAAGTTTGGTAAGGCCTCTGTAAACATCGTTGAGAGGCTGGTTAACAAGTTGATGCGCCCGGGTAAGATGGGTGGTAAGAAGGCTCATGCAATAAATGTTGTTAAGGCAGCGTTTAAGATAATAGAGCTGGAGACCGGGATGAATCCTATACAGCTCCTGGTATATGCCATCGAGAACGCTGGGCCATGTGAGGACGTAACGACCATCGCATATGGTGGAGCCGCATACCATGTATCGGTAGACGTATCCCCATTGAGAAGGATAGATGTGGCTTTAAGAAACATAGTTGAAGGTGCGAAGAGAACGGCTAAGAACAACCGTATTACATTAGAGGAGGCTTTAGCAAGGGAGATCATATTGGCTAGTAGGAATGACCAGGCAAGCTATGCTATTAGCAAGAGGATCGAGATAGAGAGGATAGCCCTGTCATCCAGGTAATCTCCTCACCATTTTATATATAAAATATATTTTCCATATGTAAAATTCTTTGGAGAAGGCCTTTTACGTAGATATTTTTATATATACCTTTATTTAGTATTTATAAGGTTGTTGATATTAGGTTATTTAGATAGTTGAGGTGGAAAATATGGTTAAAGAGAAGCCACATATGAACCTAGTTACGGTAGGACACGTTGACCATGGTAAGTCTACACTGATGGGTAGGTTGCTATACGAAGCAGGCTTCATTGATCAGCGTATAATTAGGCAGTATGAGGAAGAGGCAAAGAAGTTGGGTAAGGAGTCTTTTAAGTATGCTTGGGTCATGGACAAGCTTAAGGAGGAGAGGGAGAGAGGTCTTACAATCGACCTATCATTCTATAGGTTCGAGACACCAAAATACGAGTATACATTGATCGACGCCCCAGGCCATAGGGACTTCATTAAGAACATGATTACTGGTGCCAGTGAGGCTGATGTCGCTATCCTAGTAGTTTCAGCAAGGCCAGGTGAGTTCGAGGCAGGTATCTCCCCAGGTGGCCAGACTCGTGAGCACGCATCTCTCCTAAAGATCCTGGGTGTAAACCAGATTGTAGTAGCCATCAATAAGATGGATGACCCCCAGGTTAACTGGAGTAAGGAGAGGTATGAGGAGATTAAGAACGAGGTATCTAGGTTCCTAAAACAGCTTGGTTTCAGGGTTGACAAGATAAGGTTCGTCCCAGTATCTGCATGGACTGGTGACAATGTCCTTAAGAAGTCTGATAAGATGCCATGGTATGATGGGCCTACACTAATTGAGGCCTTAGACGAGTTTGAGGTGCCTCCGAAGCCTATTGACAAGCCCTTGAGGCTACCTATCCAGGATGTCTATTCAATCACTGGAGTCGGAACCGTGCCAGTAGGCCGTATCGAGACAGGTAAGATCAGGGTTGGTGACAGGGTTGTATTCATGCCCGCTGGTGTAGTCGGTGAGGTAAAGTCCATCGAGATGCATCACAGGCCTATTCAGGAGGCTGAGGCCGGTGACAATATCGGTTTCAACGTCAAGGGTGTCTCCAAGAAGGATATTAGGCGTGGTGACGTAGCTGGTCCAGTTGATAATCCACCGACAGTTGCCGAGGAGTTCATTGGACAGGTATTCGTAATCCATCATCCTACTGCGATCGGCCCAGGTTATACGCCTGTAATGCATGTCCATACAGCACAGGTAGCGGTTACATTCCTAGAGCTACTTGCTAAGATCAATCCAAGGACCGGTGAGGTTGTAGAGGAGAACCCGTCATTCCTCAAGACCGGTGACGCAGCCCTAGTGAGGTTTAAGCCATTGAGGCCCGTTGCCCTCGAGGAGTTCCAGAAGTTCCCAGAGCTAGGTAGGTTCGCTATCAGGGACATGGGTACCACTGTTGCAGCTGGAATCGTCAAGGAAGTAACTAAGGTTGCTGACATAAAGATTAAGAAGTAATGAGTAAGGTGTTTATTCACCATCTCTTTTTATATCATATGATTAGGTGTCTAACATGCCGAGGGATCTTAGGACGAGGATTATCTTGGTGAGTACCAACCACAAGGTTTTAGACGAGTTTACAAACCAGATTAAGGAGATAGTTGAGAAAACTGGTTCAAAATATTCTGGCCCAGTATATCTACCGACTAGGAGGGTGGTTATACCGACTAGGCGTAGCCCATGTGGACAGGGCTCGGAGACTTGGGATAAGTTTGAGATGAGGATTCACAAGCGTCTAATTGATATTGAGCAGAATGAACGTACTATGAGGCATCTAATTCGTCTCAGGGTCCCTGAGGAGGTCTTTATCGAGGTTAGGCTAAAGTAGTCAAAAACGATTTTCTTATATTCCTGTTTCCAAACCCCATGATTCTTCGAGGGTTAGTTCTTATTTACTGTAATATCTTGGTATTTCTATACCTTGGATGAGAGTTTTTCAACTATGAAGATGTATATTAGTATCCATATTAGGAATATAAGCTCGTATCCAATGCTGTGAAAGGCCTCACCGATATCCATTCCATAGTTTATGGTTAGGTAGATTATCGTAGTTATCCTAACGATGTTTAGGAGCATGGTAATGCCAAGGCCAATGAGATATGTCGCCAGTATAAACCTGTTACTAACCCTTTTTCCTCTTATTAAAGTAAGGTATTCAATGCTCATAAATGCCGTAAACAAGAAGATGCCTGTGACGCCTGTACATGGCCATCCTAAGATGACTGTAGTTCCTCCACGGGATGAGAATGAGTCTATCACCAGTCCATAGGGCCCTGCCTCGGATACGACTCTCATCTCCACCCCGAATAACGGGGCTATCGCCTTTGATCCATAGGCACTTAGATACATTATCCACATAAAAACATCTGATGGGACTATTTTGGCGAGGTCGATAAAGTATATTAGGGCCATTATCCATAGATAGAGGGCTGGTATAAATGGGATGATGTTCCTCCCCCTCTCATCTCTATCAGCGGATCTAGTTATTATATATCCTATGAAGGTGTATAGAACAGCATATATCCCAGTGTCTATTAGGGAGAAATAGGCTTCTATATACCAGGTGCCGGCAGTCCTAATACTCCATAGATAAAGCCTTTTAACTACCGTGGATAAAGTGGTTAAGACTGGTATGGATATGAGTAGAATATGGATCAACCTCTTATTGGGAAGCTGTTTCTCGACTGGCTTGTATAGTGTGTAGACTGCAATAGTCATTATATATGCATAGATAAAGGCGCCTCCCCCTATCCAGGATATCTCAAGTAGCTGAGGGGTATATCCTAAATAGATTATTATTGGTGTTGCGGCAGCTATAAGTAGGAGACCTCTAAATCCCCTCTCTTCAAATGTATATGCCTCACCTATCTTCCTAGTGTATACAGTGGCTGGAGGACGGAATATAAGCCCTATTACCAAGGTCACTAATGCGATTAGTATAGCCATGTATATCACGTATCCATCGACATGGGGTATCGTGACTTCAACCAGCTTTTCCGGCTGAAGAACTATATCTTTGTCTATACCGTTGATAAACTGGGGTTCCAGCATTTGATATGCATCTATACCGTTTTTAATCCGTATCCTTCCACGTTCAAAAATCGTCCATAGTATATCTCCCGTATCTGGATGTATCTGAAGCTCCTCGATGGACGTGTTTCCCACGGAGTCTATCCTAAGCTGAATCCCGATATATCCACTCAGATCTATGCCCCCTAAAACATATGTTGCATTGTCTCCTGTATCTACATCCTTCCATAATGGGGACAGCTTCACCCCAGTGTCCCCATATAAT
Organism: Nitrososphaeria archaeon; assembly: GCA_027000765.1. Taxonomy (GTDB): domain Archaea; phylum Thermoproteota; class Nitrososphaeria; order Geothermarchaeales; family JDFR-13; genus Geothermarchaeum. The sequence goes on from JALTNJ010000151.1 coordinate 6,947, forward strand.
TCTATATGCCTCAATCTCCGTGGATTCTCAACGGATAACACAAGTATGTTTTCTCTTGTGGCATGAGCATTATCTAGAGAGAATTTGAGATACACACTATATGTTTCGTTCCCTCCAAATATCCTTATCCCCATATTTTCATCCTGGCTTATGTTAAGCGTTGTATTCGCCCAGTATCCAGTGTAGTTACTCCGAAGCACGTCATGCTCCTGTGTAGAGTTGTATATCTTAAGGGGATAGAAGTATGGACTGCGTCGAGGTATGTACTTGTTTTCCAATATGATGAGGAAGGTATCCCTCGGGATATTATACCCCATCTTATATTCCCTGAATGTATAGGAGGGGAACCAGTCGCTGGTAAGTCTTCCCTTCTCTATTATAATATATCTAATGCATTTAGAATAGCTTATTGAGGTCATCTCTCTGATTCTACGGCTGACCTCACTTCTATCACTCCAGTTCCAATTCCTCGCGTCTCCATAGTAGACAATGTGATTGTCATTATCAACCAGTATCTTCACTACATTGGGGTTGGCGGTTGCCAGGAGGACAGTATCCCCTCTATCCACGTGGCTAGCTATAAACTCTTCAATTCCTGGATTGATCTCAAGCGGAGCGTTTCCAGCGGCATATGAATATAGTATTGGAGTTATCGAGGCGATCGATACTAGTAAAATTAGTGCTACAGTCTCTATCCTCCTCCAATCCCTCCTCTCAATCCTATTATAGGAACATGTCAATAGATACGTTCCTTGAATGGTTATAGGCACTGCCAACACTGCATAGACGGCGTATCTATCTAGTCTCCTAAGGATGAAGTAGATAATGTATGTCGAGACGACTATAGCCAGTATCCATGGATCCAGCAACATTTTATAGCCGTTTATATACCTATATCTGTATATGTATGCGGTGGCTATGAGAAATACTGAATATGGACCTGTATAGTAAAACCTCTTTTCCCTGGCTCTCCTATAGATGAAGGGAAGGGCGAGGATCGGTTCATGGAGCCCCAGAGCAACTCCGAATATATCCTTGTATGTCTCTCCAACTCCTCGGGATAGGTATAGTATGGAGACAAGTATAGGTGTCAACAAGTCCCCTGTATATAGTGAGAGTATGGTCAGTGGGATGAGATAGCTCTTCTCTCCAAGGTCAACGTATTTTATAAGGATTATGATGAGGCAGATGCCTAGGAATAGCCTTGTATATAGAATGCCTAGGTAGGTGTACAGTGGGTAGTATAGGATGCTAGTGGTATAAAAACCCCATTCAACAAAGTACTCATCTAGCCATCCCGTCTTCAATATCCATTGGATGCTGTTCAAATTGCTTACTGTGAGTATGTCGTAACTGGTTAATACATTGTAGGTCATATAGAATGAGGTTATCACCGTTATTAGCATGGTATAAAGGTATTTGTAAGAGATTTTCCTCATGACGAAACACGTTTGAAGCTATATGTCAACAACATACCTAATTACTACTCTATCCCCCTCCTCAACAATCTCCATCTCATGATATGTCATAGCCTTAACATGGACCTTATACCCATGTTTCTCCTTTTTATACTCCTCCCCAAACCCCAGTGCCTCCAACCTATAGTCCTCTCCATTTACCTCAATATCTACTTTAAAGTCTCTAAATACGAGGTTATCTAGCTCGAAGATAAGTATCAACTGATCTATCCAGTTGAATAATAGTGACATGATATCAAATCCAGAGACCTTTATCTTCTTCTCAATCCTCTTATCCACTTTCTCCACATCAAGCATCACATCATAGAAGGCGGTTCCAGCGGCTTCAAACGCCTCTTCAAGTGTGTCTCCCCAAGCCTCTATCTTAATATCCGCGGTGTGGTCGAGGAACCTATGTCCCTTCATAGTCGATCAACCTCAATTTAAATAGGTGGCTGTGCATCAGCTATAGACGCCTAGCCTAAACTTATATTAATAGTGCAAAAATTTTAAATATAGATAGCTTTTAAACTCCTATTTGAAAATGCCGGGATGCCCGAGCGGACCAAGGGGCGGGCCTGGAGAGCCCGTGAGCTTATAGCTCGCGTGGGTTCAAATCCCACTCCCGGCGCCATACACATCCCTACTTTATAGTTTCCATAGTCGTTACTGGCTGAGCACCTTGGTGATCGTCTCCGAAATATATCTAGCGGGATCCTCCATCTCCTCTATCAAGGGTCTTTCCCCGGTTTCCTCCATGTGTTTAACCTGTTTCTTAAGGGCCTCGACGACCCTCTTGATACTCCTCATCTTCTTGACGACCCCTCTCTTTACGAGATACTGGATGCACTCCGGTAGCCTACCTGGTCTGAGTGTCAATGTAGGCTTTCCTATTAATGCAGACTCCATAGTCATCGTCCCCCCATATCCCACGAAGCCGCTGGAGTATTTGAGGAGTGTAAGTCCATCAACAACCTGATCAAGTATAATAATATTATCTCTGTATTTCCCAAACACGTTCTTATAATACGTTATTTGATCGAGATACCTGGGTATAATCAGAACTCTATAATCTCCATTAGTTTCACGGATGAATCTAGGCACCCACTTTTCAATACCCAACATTCTTCTGTAGTCCGTATTTAGTTGATAAGAGGCCTTACTCTCAATCGGCCTGACAACTATATACTTCATATCATCTAAGCCATATCTTTCCACCGTCTCCTTATCAATAACGTGTCTCAATATCCAGACAACTGGATCGAGACCCCTATACTGCATTATCCTATCCCTATCTATACCGTACCTCACCCACCTGCTTCTCGGGATCACCCATGGAGTATATAGGGCTTTTGACAAGGGGAGGGTTAACTTGGATACGGCCTTCGCATGTGGAGTGTCGCTGACGGCTATATGCGGTATCCCTAGTCCAAAGGATACTCTAGCTGCATCGGGGGAGGTGAAGGAGATCGCTGCATCAGGCTCTTCACGCGAGATTATATCCACTAGAGCTAGGCTCCTCTCGAGTGAGGAAACTAGTTTCCCCCTGAGGTCTCCCCCTCCATACTTACCTACGATCCAAACCACATGCCTTTTCATAAGATACTTCTGGGCTAGTCCAGTGGTCTCTCTAAAGTCTCGTACGGTGAAGAATACGTCGTATCCCCTTTTAATCAGTTCCCCCGCGATTCCATTGAAGAATAGGACTTGCTTGGGTGTAAGGACATCTATCCATATTTTCATGGGTATCAATTAAAGGAATTGGCTACACCTAATTATTAGTTTACCGGGATTAATTTATTTAGGATAGGATATTTGATTTTTAATTGTTAACCTAGAAATAAAAATATCCAGACACATCGTGGATTAATTGAGGATATTAAAAAATCGCTGGACAATATATGTTAGGTGGTTGGAATGGAGTATCTCATCCCCCTACCGTCGCTCCTCCTCTTTATACTGGCTATTTTATTATCAACACTCACAACAAAATTGTTCTCAAGCTTTTTCAGGAGTAGGGGGTTCGTGGGAATAGATATATTCAAAACCCATAAGCCTAAGGTTCCGCTATTAGGAGGCTTATCCATCCCATTGACTATAGTCGTATTCTCGTTCCTAGGATATTTAACCGGTCTCCTTGGGTGGAGGGAGGCCTTGGTAGTGACTCTAGTAACTATTATCTTGACTTCAGTTGGTTTACTCGATGATTTCAGGGAGGTCTCAGGATTATATAAGCCGGTAGCCTGTCTGCTAGGGGGTCTTCCAATAATATTTCTACATACTTATACTCCCCACCTGGATTTCCCCTTCGGCGTCGGCTTTAGAATAACCATAATCTATCTACTGATGATTCCCCTGGGGATATCTGTAGCCGCCAACACCGTGAATATGCTTGACGTGATAAATGGATTGGTTGCTACAGCTGGTATAATAGTTTTGGGTGTTATGGGTATCGCGATTTATATCTTGGGGATGGATAGGAATCTCTATCTAATTATGATCGGGATAGCCGCTCTACTCGGTTTCCTCTACTATAATAGATATCCGGCCAAGACCTTCCTCGGTAATGCACCAGCCCTTGTAATCGGAGGTTACATAGCTACTCTCGCAATAATGTATCATATTGAGTTTCCAACAGTTGTAGCGATGTTCCCGTTTATCCACAACTCATTCTTCTTCCTAAACAAGATAAAGGGTTTTGTAGAGCATAAACAGCTGAATCTAAAGGTGACCGAGCTGGACTCCCAAGGCCTTATCCATGATGCAAGGGATGAGAAGGCGCCTATAACACTACTGAGGTTTATAGTATCTAGAGACCCATTAAATGAGTTCGATGCATATCTGAATATCGTGATTCTATTCATATTCTCCGGGTTACTAGCCCTAATATCATGTTTTTTAATGGGGTGATGAGATGAGGATAAGCCGAACGACGTTATATATATGTATCGTTCTCATAGTGCAGTGGATTATCATAATGATATTGCCACTCCTCTTCTTCGAGTATCTGGCCAGGGCCGATCTATATCCATATAACCCGTTTATAGACGATGTTATCAAGGCGATGCTGTCATTTACATTGGTAGGTCTATGGCTTATTGAGTGGATGAAGATGGGTGAATACGTATACAAGTATCTCTCTAGAAGCCGTATCAAGTAGGATAATTATAGGTGGTGTCGCATATTTTATATTTGTTTAGCTGTCTAGGGGTGTAGCACTATATGTGTGGAATAATAGGGATTGTAGCGAAAATCGGCAATGTAGCTCCAGATCTTGTGAAGGGATTAAAATACCTTGAGTATAGGGGGTATGACTCCGCTGGAGTCGCTACTGTAGAGGATGGTGTTATTCATGTTAAGAAGGATAAGGGTATGGTGGATGATATTGAGAAGAGGATGGGGTTATCTTCTCTCCCAGGGAGCATAGGCGTCGCCCACACTAGATGGGCGACTCACGGTGCCCCTGATCAGGTTAATGCCCATCCACATACTGACTGTGAAAATAAGATAGCCGTCGTCCATAATGGTATAATAAATAACTTTAATGATATTAAGCAGAGGCTGATCAAGGCGGGACATATCTTCAAGTCATTGACTGACACTGAGGTTGTTCCTCACCTTATCGAGGAGAATATGAAGTCTGGACTGGATTTTAAATCGGCTGTGTTTGAGGCGGTTAAGGAGCTGGATGGGTCATTCGCCCTTGGAATAGTCTCTGTATATGAACCGGATACCTTGATATGTGTTAAGAAGGAGAGTCCATTAATCTTAGGTGTGGGTAAAGACGCTATGTACTGTGCATCTGATGTAAGTAGCCTAGTTCCCTTCACTAAGAAGGTTGTTGTCTTGGATGATGGTGAACTAGCTGTACTCACGCCAACTAGCTATGAAATATATAGGTTACCAGACTTCTCCCGTAAGGATAAGACGCCTATTAAGATCGATCTAAAGGTTGAGGACGCCTTTAAAAGCGGTTATCCCCATTATATGCTGAAGGAGATATATGAGCAGCCCACGGCCCTAAGCTATACAATTAGGCTACAGGAGCATTATCTAAATCTAATGGCTGATCTACTGGATAGGAGTAAGGAGATCTATATCGTTGCCGCAGGTACATCATATCACGCCGGGCTTATAGGGAGCTATCTCCTGTCTAAGATGGCTAGGCTGGTAGCGATACCGGTTATAGCCTCCGAGTTCATAACAAGCTATGGTGACACCGTCAGTGTGGAGAGCACGATTCTCGCGATTAGCCAGAGTGGGGAGACATATGATGTGCTGAAGGCTATAGAATATGCGAAGAGCAGGGCCGCGACTATACTTGGGATTACAAATGTCCTTGCATCTACATTGACACGTGTCTCTAGGGTATATATCCATCAGCAGTCTGGCCCTGAGATAGGTGTAGCGGCTACAAAGACCTTCACGGGGCAGTTGGCAGTGCTTTATCAGCTTGCTTTAATCGCTGGTAAGAGGAGGGGTAAGCTTTCTCAGAGGGAGCTTGATGACCTGAAGGAGGCTATACATGATATCCCGAGGGTTGTTGAGGAGACACTTAAGAAGACTGACCCCCTGATGAAGAAACTGGCTGAGAAATACTGTAAGAGCAAGTTCTTCATGTTCTTGGGACGTGGCCTCAGTTACCCAGTTGCATTAGAAGGGCGTCTAAAGCTTTTGGAGATTAGCTATATCCCTGCATTGGCATACCCTGCTGGAGAGAGTAAGCATGGGCCTATCAGCCTAATTGAGGAAGGTGTTCCAGTAATATTCATAGCTCCTAGGGATGAGACTAGGAAATATGTATTGAGTAATATTGAGGAGATGAAGGCTAGGGGCGCCACTATAATCACATTGGGCGAGGAGGGTGATAAAGAGCTTATGGAGTTATCCGACGACTTCATAGGTCTTCCACCAGTAAACCCATATCTAGCTCCCATCCCCTATGTAGTGCCTCTACAGCTATTCGCATACCACACAGCTGTATTACTGGGTAGAGATCCAGATCGGCCTAGGAATCTTGCCAAGAGTGTGACGGTGCTATAATGGGATGAAGGAGAAGATCATTGTAGTCGACTTCGGCTCTCAATACACCCATCTGCTTACACAGAGGATTAGGAGCCTAGGTGTATACTCGGAGATCATTTTTCCAGAGGAGCTTAAACAGGATATAGGTAGGGATCCGAGTGTAAAAGGCATTGTCTTCTCTGGGGGGCCGATGAGCGTCTATGACGAATCCTCTCCCAAGGTTGATAGAGGCCTCGTCCTCTCACTAAATATCCCTATTCTAGGGGTGTGTTATGGGCATCAGCTCCTTGCATATCTATTGGGGGGCGAGGTTACAAGCGGTGAATCAGGTGAATATGGTAAGACAGTCCTATATATCCATGAAGTAGATAATCCCTTGGTAAAGGATATTCCAGAGCGGTCAGTTGTCTGGATGAGTCATAAAGATGTGGTTTTAAAACCGCCTAGAGGCTTCTCCCTAGTGGCTTCAACCGACTATTCACCCGTGGCTATCATGGCTAGTGATGAGATGAAGATGTATAGTACACAGTTCCATCCCGAGGTTCGTCATACGGAGTATGGGGAGACGCTGTTGAGGAACTTTGTATATGATATATGTGGATGCGTCGGTGGATGGAGCCCGATGGATCTAGTGGAGAGCTTCGTGAGGGAACACAGTCATTTATCGAGTGAGCGGGCTCTTGTCGCGGTAAGCGGGGGAGTAGATTCGACTGTTACAGCCGTGATCCTGAAGAAGGTCTTTGGAGACAACTTATATCCCGTCTTCATAGATACGGGACTACTCAGGTATAGGGAGGGTGAGTGGGTTAAGAACTTGTTTAAGAAGCTTGGCTTCGAGAACCTCATATATATAGATGCATCAGAGACATTTCTCGAGAGGCTTAGGGGCGTGGTTGATCCTGAGCTGAAGAGGCGTATAATTGCAGATACATTCTTCGAGGTGTTTAAGGAGACGGCTGATAAACTCGCTGAAGACTATGGTGAGATAAAGTATCTCGGCCAAGGCACTCTATATCCAGATAGGGTGGAGTCCGGTAAGACAGGTAGGTATACGGATAAGATTAAGAGTCATCATAATGTATCTATGTCCCGCCTCCTAGGATTCATGTTGCTTGAGCCTCTTAAGGATATGTATAAGGATGAGGTTAGGGAAGTTGGGCGTCGCCTAGGGCTTCCAGAGGAGGTTATAACTAGGCATCCCTTCCCAGGACCTGGCCTAGCGGTTAGGATCGTCGGCGAGATCACTAGGGATAGACTGGAGATCCTTAGGGAGGCGGATAGGATTGTTGAGGAGATGCTTAGGGAACACGGGCTATATGAAAGACTCTGGCAGGCTTTCCCAGTATTACTCACGTTGAAGTCCGTGGGGATCAAGGGGGATAGGAGGTCCTACGAATATATCTTGGCTCTACGGATGGTTGAGAGCGTCGATGCCATGACAGCGAACTT
>JALTNJ010000152.1 GCA_027000765.1 Nitrososphaeria archaeon
GGAGGCTCATTAGAAACAACAAAAGAATAATAATCACTAACATTTTTTTAAAATTCATAAAAAAATTCATCGTCCTTTATTTATTTAAAGTTTCATAATTATCAGACCATGTCCCCAACATATATATACAATTTTTCAGTATAGAATTATGGTCTCGAGATATTATTATTGACTAAATATAACCAATTTTAAATATATATTTTATACAAATTCAAACGGGAGAATTATGAGAAGAAAATTTGTGTTATTTCTTGTGAAACTATCAAATATAATAAGGATTTTTTATGGTAAAGGAACTCTCTTGACAGTCTTATTTGGTTACGTATTGATCTATTTCTCATTTGTTTCTGAAACCAATATTCTAAGGAATAATTGGATATTTATGGGAATGAGTCAAGTTCAGATGAATATTATCTTAGGAGGATTCTTAATTGCTATATTCAATATTAAAAGCATCGAGAATAGAGTCTTGAACAATATCTTGGCGAATTTCTATACTAGGAGTGAAGTCATAATTTCTTGGATAACAACCAATTTTTTGATAGTAACACTTCTCTCATTATTCACTATAAATCTCGACTATACATTTCTCTCTTTAAACAAAATAGCTATCTTAGAATTCTCTTTATTGATTATAGCCATACTACTTATTTCCCTTTTCTATCTACTATGTCTAAAAATGATTGGATTGATTGTACGAAACTCCATAGCAACCATATTATCGGCGTTTCTCATAACCCAACTCCTAAGCATACTACCCCCAACATGGAAATATTTCTCGCTCACAAGTATCTCAAAAATACTTTATGACAACATAATATCGCTAAACATGGGTACAGGGCTAAGTGACTATATTATCATGGTTACCTCATATGCCGTTTTAAACCTATTCCTCATCATTCTCGTCTTCTACCTATTTGTATACAGGGGTGAATACGATTGAAGAACATACATAACCTCACGAATTTTTTAAACAGCATGTTATTAGTCATGCTGATAATAAGTGGAGCAATTTTATCTGCAAGCATAATGAGATCCGTAGAAAGGGATTCTATTAACTCATCTTCCAGATTAACGGGATATGGTGTATCTACACTTGACATGCCTCCTAGAGACCTGAATATTTGGATGAGAGTAACGAATATAAGTGAGCTTTATTTTGTGTTAGAAGGGCCGGGGGGAGAGACATTATACAAAGGTATTATAAAAGGTATGGGCTCAATAAAACTATCTCTCATTCAGAGAGGGTCTTACAAACTAATTTTCATCCCAAGCAATAACAACAGTAGATATGAAATAAAATATGTAGTTGAAATATACGGATTTGAGAAAGACCTTTTTAACTATAGTCTCTACATACTAATAGCCAGCCTAATAGGACTGGCAGTTCTCCATATTTGGAGGGGTAGGGAATATGAATAGAGAATTAATACATTGTACTGCTCTCACAAAAAAATTTGGAAAGATAATTGCTATATCCGACCTTGAGATGAGAGTATATCCTGGAATTACAGGATTAATAGGCCCTAATGGTTCGGGAAAAACAACTACAATCAATATACTCGCAGGATTAGTGTACCCAGACCATGGAGAAGCCACAATTCTTGGGCTTGACCCCTTACATGAAAAAAATAAGCTAGTAGGGCAGGCTACATTCCTTCTTGAAAATATAAGCCTTCCTAATCACCTTACTGTAGAGGAGTACCTAGAAAGAGTAATGTTGAGATTCTCAAGCATTTCTAAAGAAGATTATAAGAGGATTTTAGAAGAGATAGGTATATATGATATTAGAAGAAGGAAAATCAGAACCTTATCTGCTGGCATGAAACAGAAGCTTTTGATAGCTCAGTGCCTACTACCTAACCCTGAAATTATTATTTTAGATGAACCTATAACTAACCTTGATCCTATTTCTCGGATCAATATTTTATCAATCATTAAAGAAATGTGGAAAAAGAATGGAACTTCTATCCTATTATCTACGCATATTTTACCGATATTAGAAGATGTGGTTGATAATATAATTTTTTTGAAAGATGGAGAAAAGATTGCTGAGGGGCAATATACAAAGTTAGTTGAAGAATATTTGAAAGACTATATAATTATTGAGCTAGAGACGACAGAAGTTGATACAGTAATACACATTTTAGACAACAACTCGAATGTTGAATTACTAAAAATAGATGGGAGGAAAATAACTTTCAAAATAAATGAAGATCACAGAGAATTCACTAAGAGGTTCTTTAAAGAAATTGTAGAAAACGAAGTGTTTTTAGAGAAGTATGTTGTCAAAAAACCTTCTCTAGATGAGTTATATCAATTACTGATTGACTCGGAGAGATATTATATCTAGGAAAGATTTGTTTATATTCTAATTAAAAATTGAGGGAACATACTTTTCAAGTATATTTCCTTATTCACGTTAAGATAGATAAAGTATAATATTTTTTATACCATATATAGCATTTATCTCTGACCGAAGAGAGATTGGGAACTCATGGTGTCAATCCCACCGGGACTACTAGAAGCATATCCTAATTTTTCCATTAAACCTAGTGGTCTCCTTATCCATAGAACTATCAATACAAGTATTATTAATGGGATGATTATGTAGGTCGCTAAAGTGCCTATGCTATAGACATCCTCAGAATATTTAAAGTCAGTTGAAGCTACTGTCGCCTCTACATTTATAGATTGAAACGGCATTGGAGACACTATTGTACCAACATATTTGTACTGGGGATACTTGGATAAATCGACTTCCTCGCCGTTTATAGTGATGTTAGCGGGTATGTAACTCTCATTGAACTCGGAGTATATTCCTATGCTTATCTTATAATAGAAGGGGGCTGCAGTATCTACAGTTACCTGCATATCCAGCTTATCGAATATTATCTTTACCATATTCGACTCATATACAGTTAAGCCGTATCCATTGTCTCTAACGAGCCTCGCTACATAAGTATATAGTCCTACGCTATACTGGGTTAGGGATCCGTTCAACCTGACTTCGCCAGACAATGGAGTGTGGTCATATGCATAGTAGGCATTAATAGATATAGTAGCTTTCTTACCCGCCTCCACACGGGTGGCTGCGGGCTTCAACTCAATTATGACCTTGTCAAAAACTATCGATACTACATTGGATTTGAATACCGTTATACCATGTGTATCGTTTCCAACTCTCTCAACACTATAGTGATATATCCCTACTTCACTTTGTGTCAATGTATTGTTTAGAACGATTTCTCCGTCATAGGGAGACCCGTCATATGCATAAACAGCAGCTATAGATATAGATGCTGTTGACCCAACATCGATACGGCTATCCTCTACCGTGAGGGTTATATTCACCATATCAAATATTACTGATACCGTGTTTGAATAGAAGGAGGTCAGGTTATAAATCGGGTCTATGATGCTCTTCACTGAATATATGTATCTCCCGACATGATCCTTGGATAGAGTATCATTTAGGAAGACTTCTCCAGGAAACGGTTTTCCATCAAGTTCATAGTATGCTGTTATAGATATATTCGCCGCGTCACCTACATTGATCCGATTATCCTCTATATCGAGCTCTATACGAACCCTATCAAACGCGATGGTCACGGGATTCGGCTCGAAGAGAGTAATTCCATATGTATCGTTACCAATATATGCTACGGAGTACGTGTAGAAACCAGGTTCATATTTAACAAGTGTGTCGTTTAAGACTATAATCCCATCATATGGAGAGCCATCGTATGCATAATATGCCTCAATACCTAGGACGGCTTCACTACCCACGTCATACCTCTCTCTTAACGGATATATATTGATGATGACCTTATCGAATATGACCTCAACAGGCTCACTCACGTACACAGTTATACCATATTTCGTGTCGTTTATACCCATGATTGAATAGACATACTTACCTACTTCATACTTAACAGCCGTATCATTGAGATATATCTCCCCCTCAAACCGTGTCCCATCATATTCATAATACGCGTTGATACCCTCAATCGCATTGTCCCCGACATTAACCCTATTATCCACAGCCATCTCTATCCTGACCCTATCGAAGACCACATAAACCGGGTCATATAATGCGGCTGAGATGCC
>JALTNJ010000153.1 GCA_027000765.1 Nitrososphaeria archaeon
TTCCTAAGGAACCGCCCTGTATCATATACATTCATGTTCACACGGCCCCAGATACATTGGGAAGTCATATAGATATGGACGCCGTTGTTCACCAATAGCCCTATTGTCTCAAATAGATATTCCCCTATATGGCCTAATCCAGTACCCTCTAGAATAACTGCTTTAACACCATTATGTAGGAGGCTTAATAGGATATTGTGGTTAAAACCGGGATAGAATTTTACAAGTGCAACATTCCGACTAAACTTGGGGTAGAGAATTGGAGAACGCTCTCCATCTCTCCTCCTAAAATCATTTCTAAGTATTTTAAACTCTCCATCGCTATCTACAAGCATATATGGAGTGGTGTCTATCGATTGGAAAGCGTCTCTCCTACTCGTATGGTTTTTCCTAACCCTAGTCCCCTGGTGGACGGCTATGTATTCATCGGAGGTATCCCTATGCATAGCTACAACAACCTCAGCGATATCAGCATAGCCAGCTACCCGAATCGCAGAGATAAGGTTTAGAGCTGCGTCGGAACTCGGCCTGTCGGATGACCTCTGTGAACCGACGAATACAACGGGTATTGGAAGCTGCTGAACCGCGAATGATACGGCTGCAGCAGTATATCCAAGGGTATCGGTCCCATGGAGGACGACAATACCATCATATTTCCTGGATGAAATGGCGGAGTAGATCTCCTTAGAGATCTTGCTCCAGTCGGGGGGCGTGAGGTGTTCACTGTATTTATTCATTATTATCTTTGTATCTATCTCAGCTATTTGATTAACCTCAGGCAGTATTGATAGAAGCTCTTCAGTGGATACAGCGCTTCTTACAGCGCCTGTGGTATAATCAACTTTACTTAATATAGTGCCTCCAACCCCCATGACCAAGACACGAGGAAGGTCTTCAGGCTTCTCAACCTCCTCCTCAACACTCACTCCAGGGGATATTTCTGGAGCCTCTGCTTTACGGATATCCAGCACCTTATTGATGTCTATCCCAATGTTATATCCATTGTCGAGTTTCAACACGAGTATCTCAGGCTTGGAGAACTCATGTTTAGGCATTATAATACCTTTATATTTTATCCCGTCCATCAGATAGACTTCCACATAATCGCCTATGTTCACACCCTTCTTCTTAAGGAAATATTCTACAATATTTGTCATATCTAGGCCTCCATTAGAATTACATTACGCTAATTATAAAAATAATATTCCAGTGAGGTACTAAAAACATTCATTAGATAGGTCTTAGCCCTCCAAAAATTTACTTACATATGGACCATCCCTATTATAACCATGTTTATAATAATATTCTCTGACTCCAATGCCGCTTATAACCACTATTTTTTCTCCACCAAGTGATGATGCCAGCTTCTCCGCCTCGGATAAGAGGATTGAGCCTAATCCAATATGTTGCCACGATCCCTCCAAGCCTTGGGAACCACTACCCAGTGGAAGACTATGGCCATATACATGTAGTTCCCTAACTATATATGTCTCGCTGCTAGTGATCTCGGGCCTCCACGCCTTATTAGAGGGCCTGCGTAACCTGATGAAACCGTATATCACGTCGCTCTCAACATCTTCTACAGATATGAAATATTCGATGCCTTCACTAGCGGGATACGATGATACTTTAATGACTAGGTCTTCAGAACCCTTATATCCCTCCTTCATCCACTTGTGACCTGCCTCCCTACATCTTATACATCTGCATTTCAACCCTATTTTTCGCATATCCATCTGGACTATCTGCCTCAGGTTAGTCTTTTTAACACCATCTATAATCTCATGGCTCGGGATATCTCTATTGACACGCATTATCCTTAGCCACGGGGGAATTATATTGCCCTTAACTAGGGATATCAAGTCCTTGGCGGTCTCGGTATCATATGGTTTATAACCTCCAGACTTCCATATTTTAAGCAGGCCTGTATGCTCAAGTACAAGCGTTGGATAGATCTTTAGGTTATCAGGCATATAGTTATGCGATGAGAAAACTAGATTGAATATATTCAGGTCATGTTTAAAGCTGGTTAGTGGAAGCCCAGGCATTAAATGATACGTAACCTTAAAACCCGAATCCTTCAGCCTCCTAGTGGCTTCAATGACATCCTGGATACTATGCCCCCTATCAACATACTCATATACGTCGTCATATAGTGTCTGGACGCCTAATTCAATACGTGTTCCCCCACGCTCCAGCATCCAGTTGATCTGCTCCTCACTACATGCATCTGGACGGGTTTCAAATGTTATCCCTACAATACGCTTATGGCTCTTCTCAGCATCCAAAACACCTTTTTCAAATGACTCAGGATAATATCCTATAAATGCTTGTAGGAGACGGCGCATATACCATTCCCTATATTCCAAGGGAGTAGCATTGAAAGTACCGCCCTGAATTATGATCTCAACCTTATCAGTTGAATGCCCCATCGACTCCAGCTGTTCCAGTCTACTCGTGACCTGCCTATAGGGATCAAATTCATTATGTATCCCCCTCATTGCACTGGGCTCTTTACCAGTATATGATATAGGGGCTCCTGGATAGTGTGGACAGTATAGGCAGCGTCCATGGGGGCATTCATAGGGATAAGTCATAATGGCGACGATAACGACTCCAGAAATACTTCTAACTGGTTTAAGCCTAAAGATACTAGCTAGTTTAGGATCTATCTCATTAACATACTTGAGTATCTCTACATTAGAAGGGACTTTCCCGAGTCTAAAGAGTCTAACTGCTTTATACTTTATACGATTGATTTTCACTGGGTCCCTAATACCCTTCTCCCTAACTTCTCTAACAATATATTTAACCGCTTCTCTAAGCTTCTCATCCACGGTAGTCTCTCGTTCACCAGCCATTATCCATCCTCAATGAGGATAAAAGGCCTCTACATTTAAATAAAAATATCCTCTTTTGAAGAACAAGGATTTTAATAGATGCTTAGAATGTTTTAGAAATAGAAACAAGTAATATCTGTAAGAATGGGATAGGAATTGGGATAAAATGAGAAGAATACTTTTATCTTCTCCCCGGCCTGAACTGACCAGGAGGCCTATTCAAGAGAATCCTCTTCTTATAGTTTATTCTATTCCTCTTCTTCGGATTTGTCGGTGGATGTGGCATTGGATCGATTTTGGGTGTTAGACTCCTAACTTTACCGGCTTTTGTCAATGAACCGTGTGTACCCATACGTATTCACCTCTGTAATAGATTTTAAACCAGTCATTTTTAAATGTTTTGCAAAAGGCTGAATAAAGTAGATTAGCAGGAGAATAGTCTATTAATTCATGAAAAAGTTAAAAATGCAAAGTTTTTTGCCTATAAAACATGCATACACTCAAATATTTCAATGATTTATTCTATTCAATATATTTATTAAAGCCTATTTAAGCCATGATAAATTTACATTCATAAGGGTATATTGCGTATCGGTAGGGAGGATAAGGTTGGGAAGATGATGATACCGTGGTTAAGAGGCTGATTGGATGAGAAAAATTAGAAAGATAAACTTTAGGCTTATCAAAAACTTCAGCTCACTACTCATGCAGCAGATTAGTATTTATATAATCAGCCTCTTAACCTTCGGAATAATATCCAGAATTCTAAACCCTACTGAAATGGGTGTATATGGTTTAATCGTATCGCTTCTATATCTAGTGGGTTTAAGCGCTAACTTTGGTTTGAAAAAAGTGGGTATTAGATTAATTGCGGGCTATACAGCTTTAAATGAAGAAAGGAAAATTAGAGGGACCTTCTGGCTAACCACCCTTCTATCCCTACCATTTATCGGGGTGATAATTGCCTTTGTATCTTATGGAATCGGCTATTTCAAGATCTTTGAAGCAGTTGAATCCACTAATGGACTGGTCCTATTCACCATACTACTATCTCTATTTGCCTTTAGAAACCTGATTGTAGCAGGTCTAGAGGCACTACAGCTTTTTCATTATGAGACGCTTTATGTATCAACCGGCTTCCTTGTCTATCGTCTCCTGATGATATACTTTCTCCTAAGGGGATATGG
>JALTNJ010000154.1 GCA_027000765.1 Nitrososphaeria archaeon
AGGAGCCTAGTAAAATCTTGGAGTGGAATCCGCCGTATGTAAAGTGGTTTGTAGGGGCAAAATACAATATTGTGCATAATGCTGTAGACAAGCAGATACAAGTTAGAAAAAATAAAGTTGCTTATATCTGGGAAGGTGAACCAGGCGAATCTAGAAAGATAACTTTTGGAGAGCTATATACGGAGGTTAATCGACTTGCTAATGTCTTGAGGGCCCTCGGGATCAAGACGGGAGATCGGGTGACAATATGGCTTCCAATGATACCTGAGCTGCCAATAGCAATGCTGGCATGTGCAAAAATTGGCGCAGTCCATTCAGTTGTATTCTCAGGCTTTAGTGAACGCGCCTTACTTGATAGGATCCTCGATTCTAAAGCGAAACTTCTTATCACCGCAGATGGCTTCTATAGGAATGGTAAAATAGTTGAATTAAAGAGTCGCGCTGATAAAATACTTGACAACGCACCTACCATTGAGAACGTAATCGTATACAACAGGGTAAATGAAATTAATATAAATATGATGCCTGGCCGAGACTACTGGTGGCAGGATATAGTCAAAGGACATTCTAGAAGATGTGATACAGAGGTTTTGGATGCAAATGATCTACTCTTCATTCTATATACCTCTGGAACAACTGGAAAACCAAAGGGTGTTATGCATGCACACGGTGGATATGCTGTAGGCACGGCTTCTACACTCAAATTCATCTTTGATATTAAAGAAGATGATATATGGTGGTGTTCCGCAGACATTGGTTGGATAACTGGGCATAGCTATATAGTCTATGGTCCCTTAATCCTAGGAGCTACTCAGGTTATGTATGAAGGTGCTCCATTATATCCTCAGCCGGATAGATGGTGGAGTATAATTGAGAGATACGGTGTGACAGTTTTCTACACAGCCCCTACTGCAATAAGGATGTTTATGAGGCTTGGTGAAATATGGCCAGCACAACATGATTTAAGTACTTTAAGGCTTCTAGGGACCGTAGGTGAACCAATTAATCCTGAGGCGTGGGTATGGTATTATAAATACATTGGTAATGAGCGCTGCCCAATAATGGACACATGGTGGCAGACTGAAACTGGGATGCAAATGATATCTCCCCTGCCTATAACTCCTCTTAAACCTGGTTCTGTTACCAAGCCATTTCCAGGGATAGATGCGGATGTATATGGTCCTAATGGTTCTTCATTATACAAAAAAGATGTAGGAGGCTATCTGGTGATTAAGAAACCTTGGCCAGCCATGTTGAGAGGCCTCTGGGAGGCTGAGGAGAAGTATATAAACACGTATTGGAGTATGTTTGAGAACATCTATTTTACTGGAGATGCAGCTAGGGTGGATGAAGACGGCTACTTCTGGGTACAGGGTAGGTTAGATGATGTACTCAAGGTATCGGGACATAGAATCGGGAATTCCGAGATCGAGTCAGCACTTGTAAGTCATCCTACAGTTAGTGAGGCTGCAGTTGTAGGGAAACCTCATGAGATAAAAGGTGATGCTATAGTGGCTTTCATCGTATTACGTAGCGGATATAAGCCCAACGAACAATTGAAACAGGATCTTAGGAAGCATGTTGAGATTGAGATAGGCAAAATCGCTAGGCCGGATGAAATCTATTTCGTAACAGATTTACCAAAGACAAGGAGCGGGAAAATAATGCGTAGAGTGTGTAGAGCCCTCCTTCTTGGTATGGATCCGGGTGATACATCCACATTAGCTAATCCAGAAGCTGTTGAAGCCGTTAAAAAAGTGATTTCATAGTTTTAACAATCATAATTGTGGCGCCGGGAGTGGGATTCGAACCCACGCGGCCTCACGACCAGTGGCTTAGCAGGCCACCCCCTTAACCTCTCGGGCATCCCGGCATTTTTTCTCAATTATATGATGTTATGAGACGAGTGTTTATTAATTTTAATCCTAGACAGCACGCTTGTCTTAGCTATATTTTATATGTAATTGTTCAGCGCTAAATGATTCTACATTGTTTTTATAATTTTTACTATCAATTGTATGTCTTTTAGGCTTATATTGTATATTTATAAAACTTATATTGACTTTTCAGTCAATAATTTGATATGGGTGATTTCAGTTGATTACTATTATCGGTGCAGGTAGAGTAGGTGCTAGTGCCGCGGTTTTTCTTGCGCTACGTAATCTAGATGATATAATGTTGATTGATATCGTTGAGAATCTTCCTCAGGGACATGCCTTGGACATGGGGCATGCCCTAAGTATATTGGGTATCGATGCAAAAATAGAGGGAAGCAATGACTTCAGTGCCATGAAAGGTAGTGACCTAGTTATTGTGACGGCTGGTTTCCCAAGGAAACCCGGCATGACCAGAGAGGAGCTAGTAGCGAAGAACGCTGGAATTGTTGCTGATATTGCCGAGAAAATAAAGAAATATGCTCCTGACTCTATCGTCATGATGACAACAAACCCGCTCGATGCCATGGCCTACCTAATGTACAAACGTCTAGGATTTCCAAGGGAACGTGTAATCGGTTTCAGCGGTGTCCTCGACTCAGGTCGACTAAGGTATTATGCTGCAAAGGTCTTGGGAGTAAGCTATTCATCTATCGTACCAATTGTAATTGGACAGCATGGTCAGAAGATGTTCCCAGTTCCCCGGTTATCCACAGTCGGCGGGACACCATTAACAGAGATACTAAGTAAGGAGGAGATAGACAAGATTGTTAAGGAGACAATTGAGGCGGGAGCAACAGTAACTAGATTAAGAGGCTTTAGTAGCAACTATGCTCCTGGCGCAGGATTAGCTATTATGGCTGAGGCTGTTAAGAAGGATCTAAAGAAAGTTTTCTTGGCCAGTGTCTACTTAAACGGTGAATATGGAATCAAAGATGTGACAGTGAGTGTCCCTGTAGTAATTGGTAAAAACGGGATTGAGAGGATAATCGAGCTGCCACTAACCGATGAAGAGAAGAAAGGGTTCTTAGCGAGTGTAGAGGCAATTAAGGCCAATGTAGCACAGATACCCAAAGAGTTTTTCGAGTAAATCTGCATCAACTTCTCTTTTTTATTTAAGCTAGCAATTAAAAACTACTTACAATTCATCATCATAAGGATTTTATTCAAGGGCGGTGGGCTCCCCCGGTTCCCGCCTTACTTAGAGGCGGGCCTACTGGGGCGTGATTCAATCCCCGGCTCACAGAGCAAGCATGCGAGGGCTTAGGGCTGCTCCCTCCCGGGCCTAACCCGGTTCACCCTCTACCCCATACCACATGCCCTCACAGCATGTGATATGGGGAACATGCCTCCCTGTGACGGAGATCACATCTCAACTCTCCCCAGTAGGGACCGCCTCCTTCAGGCGTTTACCCGGGGGTTACTGGCCCCCGCATAAGGCCGATTTCGGGTTATCGGGGGACGGCCAGCCCCCCAGCCCTACCCCACCGCCCATAAGGTCAATAACTAAAGTAAGTATTTAATTTTTATTTTACGGGATTTCCTAATTGTTGGACGGAGTTATTTATATTTTGTTTAGAATATTGGTGGGCCCGCCAGGAATCGAACCTGGGACCTCCTGCGCGTAAGGCAGGCGTCATAGCCACTAGACCACGGGCCCCTAAGTGTCGGTCTCTATCCTATACTATAATTTCTAGAAAGATATAGTTTAAAAAAATTTATAGTGTGTTTCTTACTCCTCCCAGCCCCATTCACCAGTCTCTAGGTATTCTATGATCGCAGATGCGGCTCTTCTCCCTCCAGCCATGGCGGGCCCTATCAAAGACGGCCCTGTTATAACGTCTCCAGCTGCAAATACGCCTTTCCTGGTAGTTCTATATTTCTTATCAGTCTTTATTGTGTTCCACTTTGTGAGTTCTATACCATATTTACCATTCTCAAATGGTGGAGTTGCGATTTCGCCGGCGGCAATTAATGCAGCAGTGATTTCTCTAATAAACTCAGATCCCTCTATAGGAACGGGTCTAGGTCTTCCTGAGGAGTCGGGTTCACCTAATTTCATCCTAATAGCCTTTACAGCAGCA